>NZ_JADPMR010000002.1 GCF_015686695.1 Vibrio nitrifigilis
ATGTCTGTTTGTTTGATACCTAATAGTGATGGATTTCTCGCAGTAACTGACACCTCCCTTGAGGACTGCGGTGATTCATCGGGTTATATCGGTATAACAGTCGATGAGTACAATACATTGTCGTCATACACACAGATTACCGCCGCCGATGCTGGCTCTGCGTTTAGCTTCGGTTTCTTCGCTGTCTTTGCAGTTGGCTACTTATCTACCTATGCAATCAAGATAGCTATTCGATTAATACGTACAATTTGAGGTAACGACTATGGATGACATTTTTGGCGCAATCGACCTTTCTACAGTAGCTGGTTACATTGGTACTGCGGGCGTGGCTATCGTTGGTATCGCTTTGGCAATGAAAGCAATTACGCTTGCTAAGCGCGCTATCAACAAAGCGTAAGGTCTGAATATGCTCATTGCCCTGCACGATATTCAGTTAATTGTTTTTGCGCTACTGGGTGGACTCGCTGGCTTTGTAGCGTCTCAGAACTTCGACTAATCAAGGGGGCTTCGGCTCCCTTTTGTTTAGGTGACAGTATGAAACGACTTCTTTTACTATTCCTTTTTCTCGGCTCACCCTTTTATTCATATTCGACAACTTACTACCAAGTCGAACAAGTTAGTTTGCAGGGCTTAACTTGCCTAAATACTGTTGGGGAAGTTTTCACTTCATATAATTGTTTCGTAGGAATGGAGTTTACTCGTGGTGTTTTCACGTACACGATAGAAACGGTTTATGATAGTGGGAATCGTGTTTATGGTAGTGGTTCGTATACAAGTCCAGAAAATGGTAGTGGTTCTTTCTCTTCTTACGCACTTATCGCGTTTGGTACATATACCACAGAATCATGTCCTGACGGTGAGTCTTTGAATGATGATGGTGTTTGTGAAGAGTCAACCGATGATGGCGGGGACGATGACACGGAATCCTGTGAGGCGGGATTAGAAACAAGCTCCTATAGTTGGGATTACAGTACTTACGGCACTCATGTGTATGTTTGTGCGTCCAGTTGTACCTATAAAGATAACTCCTCTGTTTGCTCCGATACTCTTGGAACCTGTTCATCTTCGCTTATCTCTACTGGCGAATCATGCGATGAGGACGGTATTAGTTCACGTTCTACTAGTGGCGATGATTCAGATTCAGGTGATTCAGGTTCTGACGATGGTTCAGATTCTGGCGATTCCGGCTCTGATGATGGTTCTGATTCATCGGACGATTCTGGCTCGTCTGATGGTTCCGACTCTTCCGATGATTCAACCAGTGATGCCGATTTAGATGCAGTCGTGTCTGCTGTTGATACCATGAATTCTAGTGTGACATCGGCCCTTAATTCTATTGATTCGGCTGTCGTCTCAGAAGGTAATCAAACTCAAGCGGCTATTGAGGCGCTCAATAGTGATTTTAACGAGAAGATGCAAGCCAATACTGATGCAGTGACTAACGTCAAAGACTCCGTTGATTTGGTGAATGATTCAGTGTCTGACGTTAAAGACTCTGTTGATGCTGTTGGTGAATCGGTTGATGGTATCGCTTCGGCTGTTGATGGAATTGGTGATGATGTTGGAACAATTGCTGATGCGGTCACGGGCCTTGGGAATTTGGACACGTCTGGCGCTGGCCTGAGTGATGGTTGCTTAGATGGGGAAACTTGTGAATCGTTCTATACGCCTAGTTATCCTGACGGAATTGTCGGGGTCTTTAATGACCGATTTGATTCCATCGCTGAGACGGTCACTAGTGGCATTAGTGACATATTCGGTTCAATCGACTTGTCTAATGCGTCTAGACCGAGTCTAACAATGGAATTCTGGCTACTGGGTACGTTTGATTTTAATGATTATATTGATTGGGACACGATATTCTATTTAGTCCGAATCATCATGTACATTTCAACTCTATTTGCTTGCCGCAAAATAATATTCGGGGGTTAATATGTGGGATTGGATAGTAGAATTATTTAATGACTTATTAGAGTTCTTCTATAAGTTATTTCTAAGTCTGGTAGATGCGCTTAAGGATTTATTTGCATGGGTATTCGACCAAATATTTGATTTAATCGAGGTCGTCATTAGTTATATTATGACGTTATTTGCTCCCTTTGATTTGTCTGAATTAACTGATTCTATACCTTCAACCGCTGCTTGGGTTCTGTCCAATATTGGACTGCCTAATTGCTTGGTATTGATAGCGACTGCCATTGGTATTCGTCTCGTTCTACAGTTGATTCCGTTCACAAGGTTGGGCTCATAATGATATATGGTATTGTTGGCCGTCCTCGTAGCGGTAAATCATACGAGTCTGTTGTCTATCATATAATTCCTGCCATTCAAGATGGTCGCAAGGTCGTGACTAATGTGTCACTTAACGTTGACCAGTTCGTTAAGGTATTCGGCCCTCATGTTAGAGACCTTATCAAGGTGGTAGACGGCAAGTTATCAGAATACGGCAGTATGCAGCGCCCTTTTTCGCGCTTTGAAGATTACCAAGATGATTGGCGTGATGAGCAAAACCGTGGGCCTCTTTTCGTTGTGGATGAGGCTCATATGGTTCTACCAAACAGACAGCTAGACTCAAAGATATTAGAGTTTTACTCGCTTCATGGTCACTACGGGATAGATATTGTTCTCTTAACGCAGAATCTACGCAAGATTCATAAGGACGTTAAGGCAATGATTGAAATGACGTATTACTGCGCTAAAAATACCGCTTTTGGTAGCGATAAGACCTACACCAAGAAAGTGCGCCTTGGTGATACGTCCGAGGACTTAAACGTCGAGCAGCGTAGATATAAGAAAGAGTATTTTCCCTTCTATCAGAGTCACACTCAAAGTTCCGGTGCTGTTGTCGAGGCTGCTGCGGCTGATGTTAAGCCACTCTGGAAAACATGGCCTTTCATTGGTGCTGGTTTCATGTTCTGCTTGACCATTGTTTTGTTGGTCTATCAGCTTGTAATAAGGGAAGATAAAACAGTCAAACATGCCCATGTAAATAAAGTTCAGTCAACTGTTACTGTAAATACAAAGGCTCAGGTTCCTAGCGGTTCGCCCAAACCAAGGCGTAAGAATTTTGGCCCATTAGCTGATTATGATTTATTTGTGGCTGGATATTCTAAACAAGTTTCCTATATATCCAGAAAAAGAAACGATACGGTTGTCGATGCCGATAATACATTTAATCGTGTTTATCTTGATGTATATTCTGGCGCTCAGAAAATGTTTACGCTTAATAACTATGATTTAAAGAAGATGGGTTATGAATTTAAAGAATTGGCCTCATGTGTTTATGAGGCGTATTTTCACGATTCATCAAGAATAGTAGTTTGTAGAGAGGCTGTAATGACTCAGCCGGATTTAATTGCAGAAGCATCCCCAATAAAATTCTAGTCTATGTCCTTTCCTCGGAGGGGCCCCGTTTCGCCGGGGAGGAACCGAGGAAAGGAATAACCCCCCCTGTTTGTTTGTATGTCAATTCTGTATGTCAAAAATGACATACAACTCCTCCCGACTATCTCGCGCTTGCGCGACACGGAGCGGAGCGACTCACCGCTTTAGCCCCCCTGTTTGTTTGTATGTCAATTCTGTATGTCAAAAATGACATACAACTCCTCCCGACTATCTCGCGCTTGCGCGACACGGAGCGGAGCGACTCACCGCTTTAGCGGTACAAGCACGCCCCCAGGACTAAATTGATTGCCAGGATAAAACGTGCGAAAACCTGCGTCCTTGCCTTTGTTGAAAAAACTTCCCTTCCTCCTGCTAGACCATTGAGGTAGTTCAGCGTTTAAATTCGTACCGGTTCTTGCTCCGGTCGGTCGGTTTTTGGAGATGCAGGGTTTTGAATTTAGCGCGCCCCGTATAGTAATACGGGGTGAAAGTCTTAAGGATAAATACAGGGCGAACCGCTTACCCTGTCTTTTTATACATGTGTACCCTTGTCTCAAAATGAGACATGATTTATCGGTTTGGCATTAACTTGGCAAGTGCTCTGGCGTACTTTAACAGTTTTGTGTTAACGCCAATTTCGTTTATTGATTGGATTTCCAATAGTGCAATTCCTGTTAAAATTTGTTGCGGTGTAACGTATTGCCCTGTTGGTAACTTTAGTCTCCCGTTCCTTACTTCGAATTGTTCCCACTGCTCACTGTGGTGTAGTTCTCTATTCGATATAACTCTCATCAATCGCCTACACTCTTTTGGTATTGGTTTTCCTGCGTCCCATTCTTTGACGGTTCTCACAGTTTTAAAACATATTTCGGCTGTTTCTTCGATGGTTAAACCACATTTTAATTCACGAAAAACATAGTTTTTGGTCATCTCGTTGTACTTCACTAACTTCTACCCTCAAAGGGGTAGAGTTTATTTCACTGCAACTTGACGCACTATTTACCTTAAGTTTACATAATGCGTACTGTAAGTGCTCGATTAAAGGCATGCTGGCGAGCGTTCCTAAACTGACGTATGCCATTGAATTTAAATGTAATCCATGCCCGTTAAATTTTTTTGCGATGGTTTCCCATAGCTGCTTGATGTGCGGATTTTCATTGCGGTCAGCGTGACAACCTAACAATGCTATCTCAGGGTCAATTCCTGAGTTTTCAGCTAGAAAAACTGCTTCTGAATCAGATATATAACGTTTCCCTTTGCGCATTTCGCAGATTCTTGACGGGTTCACGTTTAAGTCATGTGCTATTTGCTTGTCTTGTACGTAGTTTTGAGCCTGTTTATAGGCATCTAACAGTTTACTTTGGTACATGGCAATTCCTCCGTTTTCCCGATAATAGCTCATTGGTTGCGTTTTTTCGCATCTAGTAATTGCGAAAATCTTCAACTATGATTGCGTTAATTCGCGATTTTGACCGCTGGTTTCGGCCTTAACCCGATTCTGGCGGTCTCCCTAAGCTGGTTAAGGTGGTTTCTTTTATGTGCGGTACTAACTCTCCTGTGTATTACTGGGCTGATGATGACGGTTATTACGTCTCAATCGATGGTTATCCAGATTACTTCCGCACTCGCATGGAAATGTATTCATACGCATGTGATTCAGGACGCGACCTTATCGAAGTTACGCCAGAAAATGAACCGGATTTGCGCGCCTCTGGTGCGTTTGACAACCAAGGGGAATGGTTATGAGCCGCACTATCATCGACTATGTATCATTCTCTGGCACGCCTCTGATTCTTGAGCGTTGTAAAGAAATGGCCAAACAACGTTATGCCTTTGCTGATGGTTCCGCTAAGTCGGCTCACCCAATGGCTACTATGCGTGAAGAAAACAAGAAAATCGCCTATTTCGGTGAAAACTTGGCTCAAGTTCTCGGATGCGTAGATGAAAACGACTACGCCAATAAAGACCTGTACTTTTCGGCTCTTAATAACGCGTTATGTGATGCTGATTTGTATATCGAATCGGACACATCTTTCCATGACTCTTACCAACAGCTCATTTCAAACATTGGCATCGATATGTTGGACGTCCTTTGTCATGGTGAACTCGAATCATTTTTAGAGTTGTTACAGGAAGAAATTTCCTATGACGGCAACGTTTGGACGGTAGAACGTCGCGGTGGTTATTCCGGTTATCGCTACAGTGCAAAACTTCTTTGTAACGGTATCCAAGCTGGGATTGTTGCTTGGGGTGCGGCTAACTTTGGTTTCTATGTGTCGTTCTCTGGTAAAGGCTGCACCGCTATCAGCATGGAACGTTTACACAAGGCACTGTCTCAAATGGCTGGCACTAAGTTAACCCGTGTTGACTTGGCCCTAGATGACCTAGAAGGAAACATAACCATCGATGAAATCAAAGAACGTTATCAAGATGGCATGTTCATCACTCAAGGTAAACCGCCTTGTTGGGGTGAGTTCCTTGGCGGTACTGGCGCTAGTGCTACCGATAAGCGCAAATGTGGCTTTGTTCCTGATAAGGGCCATACATTTTATGTTGGCGACCGTAATAACGGAAAGTTGTTCCGTGGCTACCATAAAGGCGCTCAACTTAACTCTACGGAATACCCAAATTGGAATCGTTTCGAGGTTCAAATAGGCAACCGTTATCGCGTGATTCCTTTGGATATTATCGTCAATCCTGACCCTTATTTTGCAGGTGCTTATCCTGCCCTAGCCTCACTCATTTCTGAGGTGCAACCAGTTCGTATTTCTACGGTTAAGCTGACGTTTAAAACCAACCTAGAAAATGCAATCAAACATGCTCGCGTTCAATATGGCAAGCTCGTTAACGCTATGCGCTTGCTCTATGAAGATGACTCTCACGTGATGGAAGTTCTGACACGTGGGTTTGAATTAAACGACATTCCCGACCGAATAAACTTTCCAGTCGGCTGGGAATACCACCATCAAAAAACTGGAGAACTAGCTCATGGCTAACACTATTCGTGCTCATATTCTTGGCTGCGAACACAGTCAAGGTACATCAAAAGGCTCTAACAGACCTTACAACTTCGCTGTCGTTAACATTCTCGGTGCTAATGACGGTTGGACAGAATCACAATCAGGTCGCTGTACTCGCGTTGGCCTGATGCAAAAAACCGTTCCAATGAGTACGGACAATCTGAGCTTGCTGCATAAGCTCCAAACGTTTGAAAACCAGTTCCCTTTGGAATGCGATTTAGTTTTGGATGTTGACCCTAATAACATTCAGAAAAACTGGGTTGTCGATATTAAACCAATCCAGAAATAAGGAATCGGT
>NZ_JADPMR010000003.1:300000-519664 GCF_015686695.1 Vibrio nitrifigilis
ATATTGTTAGCATTGCGAAGACGGCGACAGATCGATAACCCATCCTCACCAGGCAACATTAAATCCAGTACCATCAAATGGAACGTTTCGCGAGTTAACAAGCGGTCCATCTGTTCGCTGTTAGCAACACTACGAACTTGAAAACCTTGTTCTGACAAATAACGTTCTAGCAAAGCTCTCAGGCGAGCATCATCATCGACAACCAGAATTTTATAACTTTCTTGCATGAGCGTCCTCACCGACTAACATCATCAATATCCTTTCCTTTCAGGGATGCCAATGTAACACCACGAATAAATATTGGTGAAAAACAATTGTTAACGTTTGTTTCTTCAAACATAGTCCCTGTCACTTTAGTCTGTCCATCTAACCGATAAAACAACACTAATGCGTTGGGGAACATCACAGTTTTAGCTATCAATGGCCCATCACTGAGCCTGCCTATCGTGCATAGCGTATTAGTTATTGGCCCCAGGATACTCTATTTTATTGATAAACCAGGTTTTAACTCCTAGAGGCGTGTTCACTTCAACGTCATCATCCACTTCTTTTTTCAACAGTGCACGAGCCATTGGCGAATCAATGGAAATATAGTCTTTAGCATCACCATAAATCTCTTCTGGACCAACAATTCTAAATGTTTTTACCTCACCCGCTTCATTTTCAATCTCAACCCAAGCACCAAAGAATACTTTGCCATCTTGTTCTGGCGAATAATCAACAACTTTAACTTCCGGCAGAAACTTACGTAGAAAGCGTACTCGACGATCAATTTGACGCAGTAAACGCTTGTTGTACTGGTAATCAGCGTTCTCAGAACGATCGCCCAAACTTGCAGCCCAAGTCACTATTTTAGTGATTTCAGGACGCCGTTCGTTCCACAGGAAATCATGCTCTTCTTTGAGTTTGTCGTAACCTTCACGGGTAATCAGTTTGGTTTTCACCTTGCGATCCCTTTACCTACATTCATAGCGCGAAACTATCGCTTTTAAAGGAATTTTTCCAGCGTTACATCAAGTTACTGAGGATTAGGAAGCAAAGATCGGTGAGAGTTCGAAGTGAGGACTAGCGACAACTTGGTTACGGCCGCCATGTTTTGCGCAATAAAGGTTGTTATCAGCGATATCAAGACATTGAATAAAGGTTGGAGCTTCTTCACTAAAACTAACACCAATGCTGACTGTAATCGGAGGGACATCGTCAATGCTAATCGTCGAAATCGAATGACGAATCTTCTCTGCTAATTGCATAACCTCACGTTGAGAGGTGCTATGAGAGACAATGAGGAACTCTTCGCCGCCCCAACGCCCAACAATATCGTGTTCACAGGTAACCGATAAAAGAGTATTGGCAACTTTAACTAAAACGTCATCCCCCATCAGATGGCCTAATTCATCGTTTACCCGTTTGAAGTGGTCAATATCCAAAATCAAAATAGCGTAATGATGACGATAATAGACTCGCTCCAGATCTTTCTCTTCAATTGCACTTTCAATGCCACGTCGATTAAGCAAATTCGTTAATGGATCAACCTTAATGTAATATTCCAAAGCACAAGCACGAGCCTTATGGCTGTAGTTATCAATACGCAGTTTTAATGCGGTACCGAGCAAAACAACATAAGCTAAATGAGCTAATCCGATTTTTAGAACCACACTCATGGTGTCATCAAAACTATTGTATTGTCTTAACGCCCAGAAGTGCCCGACGATAGTAATAACATACACCACGACTGTCGTTGGTACGGCTCTACGCACTTCTAAAAATAGATAGGCAATCACATAATTTAACCCTAACCACTGCGCGGCATTAGAAAACATGCCGTTGGTTCCCATGTGATGCCAGATACTGGTAAGAATAAGATAAGACGCAACAATGATATACGCGCTAAAGTGTAATGTTTTTTCGGTGAGCCTCTGGGTGAAACTGAGAAAATAGAGCCCAGCAAACAAAGCGATGCAAGCCGGATAGGACCAGCGCTCAAAGTTCGCTATAACACCACCCCATTCATCAATAAGCCAAATCGCTGAAAAACAGAACATAGCGAAAAGAAGCAAACGACGGAATAGAACCGGAGACATTGGTGCGTTGTCGTTGTTGTGAGGTACCAAATTTTCCATAAAGAGCGTCGCTGACTATAGTTACTGGTTAAAAAAGTAGCATTTGTTCGTTAAGGCCGCGCATTATACTCATATTTGCAGTAATTGATTGTTAACTAGCTGATTTATTGTTCACTTTTGATTTTTTTTCTCATAAATAAGTCATATGAGTGCACTTTTGAGACAAAAAGTTTCATGTCGCATGTAAAACTTTTGCAAAGGGGAAAAAAACTGCGCGATAAGACACAAAATGCTGCCCTGTCTATTTAGCCCCCTAGAAAAAGCGGCTAGAAACCCCCATAAATACTCTCATAAATTACTAATGAAGAGTCCCACGGATGAGCCAAGCTATCTGTCATATGATTGCTCAAGAACTGAATGTGCGTTCTGAGCAAGTTATCGCTGCCGTAAAACTGATTGATGACGGCAACACCGTTCCTTTTATCGCGCGCTACCGTAAAGAAGTCACTGGGGGACTTGATGATACCCAGCTACGTAATTTAGATAGTCGTTTATCTTATTTACGGGAGCTGGATGAACGTCGCCAAACGATTTTAAAGTCGATAGAAGATCAAGGGAAATTAACCCCAGAACTGAATAAAGAGATTCTCGATGCCGACAGTAAAACACGTCTTGAAGATCTCTACCTGCCCTATAAGCCTAAACGCCGCACAAAAGGTCAAATAGCGATTGAGGCCGGACTAGAGCCTCTTGCAGACACTTTATGGAACCATCCACAAACGGATCCAGAAACCGAAGCGCAAAATTACCTAAATAGCGAACATAATATTGATGATACTAAAGCCGCTCTCGACGGAGCGCGAGCGATCATCATGGAACGTATTGCTGAAGATGCAAACCTGTTAGAAACCATTCGCCAATATTTGACTCGCAATGGTGAACTGGTATCACGGGTAATTACCGGTAAAGAGCAAGAAGGTGAGAAATTCAAAGACTACTTCGAACATCACGAGCCAATTGCTAAAGTGCCTTCTCACCGAGCATTAGCAATGTTACGTGGCCGTAATGAAGGATTTCTTTCGCTAAACTTAAATGCCGACCCAGGCCAAGAAGAGTCTGTGCGCCAATCTTACTGTGAAACCTTGATTGCAGAGCATTATCATATCCATCTTAGTGAAGCCCCAGCAGATAACTGGAGAAAACAGGTCATCAGTTGGGCATGGCGCATTAAAGTCTCCATGCACATGGAAACTGAATTGATGAGCGCAATGAAAGAGCGTGCTGAAATTGAAGCCATTGACGTATTTGCCACCAACCTAAAAGACTTGTTAATGGCAGCACCTGCTGGGCCTAAAGCAACCTTGGGGCTCGATCCTGGGTTACGTACCGGTTGTAAAGTCGCTGTGGTTGATGCAACCGGTAAAGTGCTGGCGACAGATACCATCTACCCTCATCCACCACAAAAACAGTATGACAAAGCAATGCAGTCTGTTGCTCGTTTAATCAAACAGTTCAATGTGGACTTAATAGCGATTGGTAATGGTACCGCCTCTCGAGAAACCGATGCTTTCACTGCTGATTTATTGAAGCAAGCCGGCCTCAATATTCAGAAAGTAACCGTAAGCGAAGCTGGTGCATCGGTTTATTCCGCTTCTGAATTAGCCGCGAATGAATTTCCAGATATGGATGTATCGTTACGTGGGGCCGTGTCAATTGCACGCCGCTTGCAGGACCCACTGGCTGAGCTGGTGAAAATCGATCCTAAGTCAATCGGTGTTGGCCAATATCAGCACGATGTAAGCCAATCACTTCTTTCCAAACGTCTTGATGCCGTTGTCGAAGACTGTGTAAACGCGGTTGGGGTTGATCTCAATACCGCATCACCCGCCTTATTAACTCGTGTGGCAGGCCTATCAACGAATCTCGCACAGAACATCGTTAACTACCGCGATGAGAATGGTCGTTTTAACTCACGCAGTGAACTGAAAAAGGTGGCTCGCTTGGGGCCTAAAGCATTTGAACAATGTGCGGGTTTCTTGCGCATTATGGATGGTAAAAACCCATTGGATGCATCCGCGGTACACCCTGAAGCCTATCCTGTCGTGAAAAATATTGCTGAACACAACAATCAAGCCGTCAAAACCCTGATTGGTAATAGCGAGTTCTTACGCAATCTTAATGCGGTCGATTACACTAATGAAAATTTCGGTGTACCAACGATTACCGATATCATCAAAGAACTCGACAAACCCGGCCGAGATCCACGTCCAGAGTTTAAAACCGCAACCTTTGCCGATGGCATTACCGAAGTCTCTGATTTAGAGCCCGGAATGATACTAGAAGGTGTAGTGTCGAACGTGGCTAACTTTGGCGCATTCGTTGATATTGGTGTGCACCAAGATGGTTTGGTTCATATTTCTGCCTTAACGGACCGCTTTGTTTCTGATCCTCGGGAAGTCGTCAAAGCAGGCGATATCGTTAAAGTCAAAGTGATGGAAATAGACGTACAACGTAAGCGTATTGGTTTATCAATGCGATTAAACGATGAACCTGGCCAAGATAATCGCAGCCAAGGTCGCACTAGTCCGGCACCAAGCAAGAAATCACAACCTCGCCAGCGCCGCAATGAGGACACCTCTGGTGGTGCAATGAGTGGGGCATTTGCCGCCGCTTTTGCGAAAGCAAAACGCTAAAAACTCTCCATTAGAATGAGTTAAAAAGAAAAATCCCCACGCATCCACGTGGGGATTTTTGTTGATGCGTCTTAGCGACCAAATGTGGCAGAAATTTGGTTAGCATTACTACAAGACTGCAATCACATCGGATGGCGTATTGGGTGCCACAGCGTGACCGTAATGAAATTTAATTACTGTCCGCCTTCGAGCCATTTTGCCCTCATTGATTACCGCATCAATGATACGCCTGGGCAAACGAAAGCGCATCGCATAGCCTTTACCTTGAGAGGCACTATAAGAAGAAAGAGCTAGCAGTTCAAACAGACGATTTAACTCTGTTTTGGTCTCCTCTTCACGTTCACGCGTGAGTTCCGCTTCTGATTGCTCATCCGCTTCATACCCAGGGTGCTCGGAAGGATCCCATGACGAGTGTCTACGCCGTTTCTCATCTTCTTTAATTTGCCGCTCAGCGTTAGACCTTGCGAGCTCTTCTGCAGGTACAACTGGCTCTCTGACTTTATTATCTCGAGCGACCTGCTCCGTTTGCACATTCACTGATGGGGCGATGAGTGGCACATTGACGTTTGTCGGTGACACGATCATAGCTGATACCTCCTCAGTATCGCCCTACCCAATTGTCATGCTGAACGCATTTTTATCGAGTTACGGTATATATCGGCCACCGGAGGAAAATACTTAGCGCTTTTGCCATATTTATTGGCCATTATGCATAAAGTCGACGAGTTCACTACAAAAGGCGTCTGGTTCGGTCATAAACGGAGCATGGGAAGATTGGGAGAAAATCACACTTCGGCTTTTAGGGTATTGATTATCCAACATTTCTGAGACTTTTATTGGCACTAAACCATCCAGTCTTCCATACATTCTTAGAAATGGAACCGTAATTTCCGTTAACGCTTGGCGCAAATCAACATTTGCTAATAATTTTAGCCCTGCCAAAAGCGCCTGAGGATTAGGGCTAGGGCGAGACAAAACCGATTGTTTTAATACCTTCACGTCTTTACGCGCTGAAGGGCTCCCCATTGCCTGCAAAGCCATGAAGCGCTCTATTGTGCCATGAAAATCTTCGGTCAATTGTTCGGTAAAGTTATCTAACACTTGTGGTTGAATACCACGCCAAGGTCTTTGGGCGGCAAATTTAGGTGAAGAGGCAACCGTAGCAAGTTGTCGAACATAACCTGAATAGTGAAGTGCAATATGAGAAGCGACGAGCCCCCCTAGCGACCAACCAACCCAAATAGCATCTTTAGGCGCTTGTTCTAGTATGGCTTTTGCTATGGTATCTAACTCTAATTCAACACGTTCAGAGCTGTAGCCATAACCGGGTAAATCAACCACATGCACACGACAATATTGGCTAAGCTCATCAGCACTCTGCTGCCATACTGCACCATTCATACCCCACCCATGAAGTAAAACGATATTTTGTCCGGTTCCCGTAACTTGCCAATATAACTCTGAACTCATTCCTCGTTTTCTCCGACTTTTTTCATCCTTTCCCCTCTTACCGCTAAGCCATACTGGTGTGGTAATTTTCGTTAGCGTCACCGAAGTTTAGTTTCCGTGCGCCTAACGTTATTTCGTTATGTTATAGGATTAACGGAAAAAAAACATGACTCGCTTTACCTCTCCCCTGTGTCATTTATGTTCACTTTCATTAAACAACACGCACTCTCGGTATTGTGATGCGTGTTTAAAACATTTTTCGTTTGAACCTAGGTGCCAACGATGCGGGTTACCGACTCTAGAGCCAACTGATCTTTGTGGTGAATGCTTAGCATCACCTCCACAATGGGAACGATTGTGTTGTATTGGTCATTATCAATATCCTCTGAGCCAACTTATCCATCAATTCAAATATCGACGCCAATTTTGGCAATCTAAACCACTCGCTGAGTTGCTTATTCCTCATATTAGTGATCCCGCACCACTTATCACATCGGTGCCTTTACATTGGCAACGGTATGTATGGCGTGGCTTTAATCAAAGTGATTTGCTCGCCAGAGCACTCTCTCATTCTTTAAATATTGAATATTGGCCCGGGCTATTTATACGCACCAGAGCGACGATTCAGCAACAAGGGCTGACTCGTTCAGAACGCCAAAGCAATTTACGTAATGCCTTTATGATCAACTCGGCGTATCCTAACCATCACTCCCATGTGGCGATTATCGATGATGTGGTAACGACAGGAAGCACCGTTGAGCATCTTGCTCGCATGCTCTATCGTTTAGGTGTGAAACGAATTGATATTTATTGTTTATGCCGAACACCAACCACAAGCGAACCTTGATCGGAAACAATCCTTGCGTAAAAAGGACTGGATCATGTAGAACACAGGAGTAAAATGATTATTAATAGCCTACAAATTTACTCAGGTATTCGTCGTGTCAAATACAATTACTATTACAGAATCAGCCCAAGAGCACTTTGCGAAGTTACTTGGACAACAGCCAGAAGGCACTAACATCCGCGTATTCGTGGTTAACCCAGGTACACAAAATGCGGAATGTGGTGTCTCTTACTGCCCGCCAGAAGCCGTTGAAGCGACCGATAGCGAAATTCCGTTTAGTGGTTTTTCTGCCTATGTCGACGAGCTTAGCCTACCTTTTCTTGAAGATGCAGTGATTGACTTTGTTACAGACAAAATGGGATCACAACTGACGCTTAAAGCACCTAATGCAAAAATGCGTAAAGTCTCTGATGACGCTCCTCTAATGGAACGCTTAGAGTACGTTATCCAAACACAAGTTAACCCGCAGCTTGCTGGCCACGGTGGTCACATTCAACTGATAGAGCTGACTGATGATGGCGTAGCTATAATTCAGTTTGGTGGTGGCTGTAACGGTTGTTCGATGGTAGACGTGACTCTCAAAGACGGTATCGAAAAACAGTTGCTTGAAACCTTTGCCGGAGAATTAACTGCCGTTAGAGATTCAACTGAACATGATCGCGGTGATCACTCATACTACTAACCGCAATTAGACAAAAAGCTGATGCAATGCATCAGCTTTTTTGTTTATGCTGGCAAAGTACATTTTTAAGTTAGGAGTCGCAGTATGCCAATTAAACAACCGCCAAAGATTCTTTCTATACAAACAGTCGCTAAGTCTCGGCTATTTTCTATTGAATCATTGGATCTGAGTTTTTCAAATGGTGTACAACGAACTTATGAAAGAATGGCTCCTAGTGGCCGCAATGCGGTAATGATGGTTCCTATTACTGCCGATGGAGATATTCTGCTAGTTCAAGAATACGCTGCTGGTACAGAAAACTATGAGCTTGGTTTTCCTAAAGGGTTAATCGACCCCGGTGAAACTCCAGAACAAGCGGCAGTACGTGAACTTAAAGAAGAAATAGGTTTTGGCGCGACAAACCTCATACCACTTAAAGAAGTGATTTTAGCTCCGTCGTATTTTTCCAGTCGTATGACACTGTTTATTGCTCAGGATCTATACTCAGAGAAACTGGAAGGTGATGAACCAGAGCCCCTCGAAATTGTTCGTTGGCCACTTGCCCAAGCGGATGAGCTCCTCAATCATTTAGATTTCAGCGAAGCACGCAGCATTACGGCGTTAATGTTAACACTACGCCACTTCAATAAGAGTAATATTGAGGAATAATGAAATAGGACCTAATTACGTATGCCAACAGCGAAAGATTTATCTCATTTAATTCCCGATGTCATTTCCATCGCTCGTGCAGCAGGACAAATGATTCTCGACATCTACGAAAATAAGTCTTACGACGCGTTTACTAAAGCCGACCATACTCCAGTGACAAGTGCTGATTTAGCTGCCCATAAGTTGGTTACTGAGCGTCTCAGAGAATTAACACCAGATATTCCTGTATTATCTGAAGAAGCCGCAAATATCAGTTTAGAAACTCGTGAAACGTGGGAACGTTATTGGTTGGTAGACCCTCTTGATGGCACTCAGGAGTTCATTGCGCGTAGTGGTGATTTCGCCACAGTTATTGCTCTAGTAGAACATAATCAACCCACAATGGGTGTGGTATACGGCCCTGTTTCTGGTGTCACTTATTACGCATACAAGGGCAAAGGCGCATGGAAAATTCCCGATATGAGTGAGCATATTCGCATTAATACACTCAAGCACGAACTTGTTCATCCATCGATAGCCATTGCCATAAGCCGCCGCCAAGATATTAATCGTATTACCAGTCAATTAAGTTCGGCATGGAATTATGAGTTAGTTCCGCTCGGATCAGCGGCACTTAAAGCATGTTTAGTTGCTGAAGGAGCCGTCGATTGTTACTTACGCCTAGGGCCAACTGGAGAATGGGATACTGCCGCGACACAATGTATCGTCGAAGAAGCAGGCGGTAATATACTCAGCACTCAACTCTCCCCTCTCTCTTATAACGAACGAGAAACCTTAGAGAATCCTAATTTTATCGTCTTAGGCGATCCCAATTTACCTTGGGATGAAATCCTACAGATTAAAAATGAACGGTAATTTTAGTGTGACTTACTAGGGGCATTCATTTATGAATACCCCTTTTTACTGGGCTTTAGAAATGCCCATCATAATTGAAGTGGTATCGACCTCGAGCATCAGGGTCGGGTAACTGACTTAATAACTTCCCTAATTCATTAGGGAATTCACTACCGGGTTTAAACCAAGCCGTGGTGTGATATTGATGATTCGGCTTTAGTGTCGCAGTAAACTCACTGCTCACTTGGGCATTATTTTGCTTACCTTTCGCATCTATAACACTGTCTTTACAGGTAATATCCGTAATAACAGGTCCTAATTGCAGATTTCCCACAGGGCTACTGATTGCACTATTAGACCAAGATAATGTACCTTGTGCCTCTTTACACCATGGTTGAGCATACTGATAATCTCGCACCATCAATTCCACTTGCCCACTCACACCAACAGGAACTGGGCGACGACTCAATTCAACTAACTCTGCAGCTGGCGCAGACACCAATAGCGTTTTCGCATACGGTCCGCTCATACTGGTACCAACGACACCTCGACCATGCACATTCATTGAACTACCACGACCAAAACGCGTTGCTACTTCTAATTTGCCTGTGACAAGCGCTGTTAAATGTAACTCCCAAGAAACACTGCCCAAATCATAATTAAGCCAATGAACCTGAGCTGCTCGGCCGTTCCATAACGTACCAGAAACACCATCCATTTTTAATTGTCGTGGCAGTGGAGCATGATTCAGTGTCACCGTTGCTGGTAGGTGCACAACGACGCTAACAATAAATACCACAACAACCAGAGCGATGAGGCTAATTTTCTTTTTCACCTTATGCACCTCTCTTAAGCTGTAGGCGTTTAACTTCGACCACTCCTGGCTGAGCGCCACGATCAACATCTAAATGTTGCACCGTGATCCCCTGATTTTCCTGCAAAAATTTCACCCAATCGAGCAATTTTGTGAAAGGTAATGGCTGAATCCAAACTTGCATACCATCCTCATCACGAGGTTGAACACGGATTAGCTCAATTCCAAAATCACGGGTTGAAGTGGCGATCACTTGGTTTAAAGGCAAACGCTGCTGAGTCATGCCACCTTGCTTACGCAGAGCGGTGATTTGATTTGCTTTGTGAGAAACCCAGCTCAAAAGTTGCTTTTCACTATTAATTCGTAACTGTGATTGGTCAATACGTTGCTGTAATGGTGCAAGAATACCCCAGTAAATCACACCGATAACAATACAAATGCCACCAATAAGTACCAATCTTTGTTCACGTGGTGTAATGCTTCGCCACCACAGCTTTAGTTGAGCCTGAAGTGGGCCAATTATGTTTTTCATCGCGTCCCCCCTTCTATTTCGCTTTCAAAACAAACGAACCCAACACAGTATCACCATCTTTACTTAGCTGACCTTGCTGGACATTAAATTGTTCAGATAATTGAACCCGCGCTTTTTCAAAACTAGGAAAATCTTTGCTCGTGGCTTCTACGCGTAATTCACCTTTATCACCATCATATTTAAGGCTTTGAATCTTCATATCTTTAACAGATTTCAATGACTCTGGCAGAACTTGTAACCAGTTCAACACAGTATCACTGCCACCGCTCCCAGAAAGTAACTGGAGTTCACCTTGCATTTCCCGCTTGAGATAACTGACCGTAGGAATGCGGCGCTTATTGGGGAAAATAGTTCTAAAAATGCGTTCACTTTCTTGATGATAGGCTTGCGCCTGCTGTTCAAAACGATTCGCCTCAAATGCGCTATACACCATAGTGACGACGATTAAGGCCAATGCCGAATAAGTCGGTAAACGCCATGTATGCCAATGCTTTAACCATGAAGATTTCGTTTTAAATGGGCCGGAAAGCAATGTCATACGCGACTGGCAAGCTTCTTGAGCTAGCAGCTTCATCACCATTTCATTAGGCTTGACAGACCAATGTTGATCTTCATCTAAAGGTAACGTCGGTAACTCAGTATAAGATGTCAGAGCTAAGGGGGATTGTTCCGCTTTAACCCAATCAGATTCGACTAATACAGGCAGCCAGTCACTTTCCATGACAATACCGTGCCAATCCCCTTTACGTATCAGCCATTGTGGACCAATCTGCGCCGCTGTGAGTGGGGTATCCGCTTGTGGTAGAGCTAATACGTCTGGCATAACGCGTTTAATTTCAATGCCAATTTCAGCAAATTTCGTTAAACAATAGGTAAACCATCCGCGATCAATACCAGCAATATAGGCAATACCATCACGCTTACTCAGCACTGAAAAATGCACATCATCAACATCTTGAGCGATATCGTCTTCTAGCAAATAAGGCAACATGCTTTCAAATTGACGAGAGCCTCCTGGTGGAACCTCCACATCGGTCAATATTAAATCACTGGCAGACAATAACAGTATCGTCGTACGTTGCGCTGCATAGTCAGTCAGCTCTTCGAGCTCATGCCAACCTGCGAGTTCACCACTAGCAATAACATCTTGCTGATCAGTGGACCATACTAGCCATGAAATAGGGGCTTGTTTTTGACTACTCAGACGAACGGTCAGAAATTCGCTCACTGATTCCTCCATAGCGACGGCGAATGACCGTTGCATTATCTTTATCTTCACTAAAAATCAGGCTGCGAACCCTCACTCGGGAATTATCCACCGTGATTTGTGCATCTAATTCAAAATACTGGCTATCAACAACCAAATAACCTTGAGCTTTACTGCGGACCGTACTCGAAATGGCGGCAATTTGCGGTTCCGCCATAAAATCAGAGACACTTTCCCACCCTTTTTTCGGGCGTTTTTTTATTACTGCCTGAGCATTTTGCAAACTTAAATTAGGGCTAAACATGGCCACCAGCAATAACGCTTGTTTCTCAGAAAGCGTGTTAATATTCACTTGCCAATCCGTTACAGGAATTGCGCAAAGGTAAGGCTTTAATTTTGTCATTAAATCAGCACTCACCTGCTGAACAGCTCGCAATTCGCTTGGTACTGCCATTAACCCATTCGGTGGCAAATAGGCTGGTGATAGCGAATCATAATAACTGTCTTCCACCCCGTACGTTGAACTCACGGTATCGTTACTATCGATAAACTCATAAGTAGAATCAGCAATAATCTCAGCCGTCGCCGAATCAACTTTAAAGTTCGTCAATAAATTTTCAAATACCTGTTTAACATAAGGTGTTGAACTCTCAGATGAAGTGTCTAATCCATTAAAAGCATTCAAGTTAAAACAGGCTTGTTTGTCGATCATTGTCCCTGAGACTTGGCCGTAATCGAGCGGTAATGTCCGCTCTTTAATCGCCCATGGTTGACTTAAATTAATAATATCTTTGTCTTGCTTTCGAGTCTGCTTCAATAACGCCATGGCAAGATTTTCTACGCCAACGCTATACCAATACGCTTGCTGATAATTGACCTGATGACTCGCACGCTGAAACTGAGCAAACATCCGTTCAGACATCGTCGCAGCAATGGAAACCATAATCGCTAGAATCAGTAGGACGACAATTAAGGCGACTCCTCGTTGCGGTTTATTCGCTGTCATCTTCAGCCTCCGCATCAGACGCCTTTGGACCTGCAATTAAATATATTCGCGAGATCTTACCGTAATCCTGTAGCTGTATGGTGACCTCTATCGCCTGAGGCAACAACTCTGTTTCTTCCCACTCTGAGGTCCATTTGTTTTTAACGTAAAAACGCATAGACCAACTTTCAACACCAGTAAGAAGTGGTCGAGAAACGGGTTGCTCGCCGACAGTCGTATCTGGATAATGCCACCAAACACGCTCTAACGTTTTATCTTTAAGGCGATAACCCACTTTGGCTAAATTACCGCGCGGAAACTGCTCTTGCGGATTCGCCCAGCCATCACGAATGAACATGATTCCTTTAGAATCAGAATCTAAAAGATAATCTTGCCATTCCATATAGTAGTCGCCAACACCTTTGCCACTGGTACGAAACTTACGTGGTACCATTTGGCGAAAGTCGGAATCCATAATCACTAACGCACGTTGTAATTCATTAACTCTAGTCGTACGTTCTTGAGAGATTTCATTGCTACGTTGAACCTGATTCAACACCTGATAGGCCGCAATACTCATCGCAGCGAAAATAGCCATCGCAACCAATACTTCAATTAGGGTAAAGCCTTTCACCTGACGACGTGCGGCATTTTTTATACCGTTATTGCGCCACATAGCTACGTACCGTAATGATTGAACTTGATTTATCACTGGTTGCAACAGAAACATCAAATGCTTTTAATGTTCCAGTGCCTGTTTTGACTGGTTTGATTTTCCAATACCACTCACGTCCAGCCATTTTTGATTTTCCTTCCCGAGCAGATAAACTCGTTGGAGCAAGCATCACTCGCGCCATTTGGTTATCAGCCACCATCGAAGCAAACATTTTTTCTTCTAGATAATTCAGGGTATTAATGTGCTGACTGACTGATCGCATCACACTAATCGCTGCCGTGGCAAATATGGCCAAAGCCACTAAAACTTCTAGTAAGGTAAAACCTCGTTTTATTCGTTTCATTTTGCCTTATCCCCTTGAGTTATTTCTTCTCCGGGAGCTTTTAACAAAATTTCACCATTATCTTGTACGACTATATGCCATGCATCGTCATCACTGAGATCATGAAGATACAAGCTCAGCACCATAGGTGTCGTTTCACCATTGGAAAGAATAAAAATTTGCGGAGGCTGTGGCTTTTTCTTTTTGTCTTTTTCGTTGCCAAACATTTGGTCATCGAATAGAGAGTCATCTTTTTTAAACAGACGATCATCATCCTTCTCCCATGTCGTGCCGCCTGCTTGGAAATCAACCATTAACCGCTTATCAATTTTAGTTTCAGCATTAAAAGAGTGACGTTTAACTTCATGCCATCCTTTTTCCCCTAACTGCATAAAAGTCAGCGTTGGTGGATTCTGCTTTTGCTCTACCCGTAAACCGTAATCTACGCCAGATAGCACCGCTTCCTCATTAATCAGTTGTAACCGTTCATAAATAGATCGGGCCGTATCTTCTGCTAAATGATTCTTACTGGTGGGAAGTGTTGAAATTACCGCTACCGAACTCAGAGCAAGTAGCACGAGAACGAGCATAATTTCAATAAGGGTAAATCCGCGAGCTAACTTCATAAATTGAGTGCGGGCGGGATATCCCCGCCCTAATGAATTATTGATAATCTTGAATGTTCCAGTTGCCGATATCCGCATTGATACCTTCACCACCTTCTTGACCATCTGCACCTAAAGTGAAGACATCAATCGTTCCTTTATCACCTGGGCTTAGGTATTGGTATGCATTACCCCATGGGTCGTTAGGTAAACGTTTAATATAACCACCATCACGATAGTTACGAGGTTCCGGGCTACTTGGTTTTTTCACCAATGCCTCTAAACCTTGGTCTGTGGTTGGGTAAACACTGTTGTCTAGTTTGTACATATCTAACGCATTTTCTAACGCGACAATATCAGTAATAGCTTTTTGCTGGTCAGCCTTTTCTTTGTTACCTAGTAAGTTAGGTACGACGACACTAGCCAAAATACCTAAAATAACTACGACAACCATCACTTCTAGCAAGGTAAAGCCTGACTGCTTAGCCGCTGCATTTCTTTTCATAACTACTCCATAAAACACAAATTTTGGCGATTCCAAATTTGTTACTGACTCACTAAATTATTCATTTCTAAAATTGGCATCAGAGTTGCCATCACGATAAACAGAACTAAACCAGCCATCAAAGCGATAAGTGCCGGAGTAAAAATCCCTAAAGCAATATTCACTGCAGATTCGAAGTTATCATCCTGGTTATCAGCGGCGCGGGTCAACATGGATTCAAGTTCACCACTCTGCTCACCACTGGCAATCATATGTAGCATCATTGGGGGGAAAAGTTTGGTTTGCTCTAACGACCTACGCAAACTGGCCCCTTCCCGGACACTCTCTGCGGCAACTAATACTTTTTGTTTCACAAACTGATTTGTCATGACATCAACCGCAACGCGCATCCCATCCAGAATAGGAATTGCACTAGAAGTACATATTGCCAATGTTCGGGCAAAGCGTGATGTATTTAACCCACGAGCGATCTTCCCGATTAAAGGAAGGTGGATAACTTTTTCATCCCACTTCATGCGTAACTGCGGATTACGTAGTAAACGACGACTGATATATATCATCAGCAAAAACACACACAACAATTGGATGCCCCAATGCTGTACAAAATCACTCGCTGATAACAAAAACTGCGTTGATTCCGGCAGCTTTTGGTTCATTTGAACAAATTGCCCCACAATTTTAGGGACAACGGCCGCCAACAAAAACGACACAATACACACAGCAAACACAACCAGCACGATGGGGTAAATCATCGCTTGGAGTAATTTAGAACGCATCTTTTGTCGGTTTTCTGCGTAATCAGCCAAGCGCTCAAGCACCGCATCCAGATGGCCTGATTTTTCTCCAGCCGATACCATAGAACGAAACAGTTCATCAAAGATGTGCGGGTAATCACCTAAACTGTCGGAGAGTGTGTAACCTTCTGTAACTTTGGAACGAACCGCAGCCATCATAGAACGGATACGCGGTTTTTCAGACTGCTCTGAGACCGCGCGTAAGCACTCTTCTAACGGCATCCCCGACTGAACTAATGTTGAGAGCTGACGCGTAATCAATGCTAAATCAGGTGTGCTAATCCCGCGCTGAAAAGTGAGAGCCGAACCTTGTGACTCTTTATTTTTCTTACCCGTATTTTCATTCACTTCGACGGGGACAAGCCCTTGATCTTTTAGACGTTGGCGCACCTGACGGGCATTATCTCCCTCAATGACGCCTTTCTTCTGCCGACCTTTACTATCTAAAGCCTTATAATCAAATGCCGCCATTATGACTCCCGAGTCACACGCATCACTTCTTCAAGAGAAGTCACACCTAAACGACATTTTTCGAGACCATCTTGACGAATACTTGGAGTATGACCACGAATCGCATGCTCGATGGCTTGTTCACCTGATTCACTATGAATTAAAGCCTGAACGGATTCATCCACCAGCAGTAATTCATGAATACCAGTACGGCCATGATAACCTTTGTGATTACAATGCTCACAACCTGTAGGGCGGAAAAGCGTTAACTCATCATCCGGCGTTAAATCAAATAACTTTTTCTGCTCTTCATTCGCGCTATAAGCTTCACGACAATGTGGACACAAAGTGCGCACCAGACGTTGCGCCAGTACCCCTAATAATGAAGAAGAAATCAAAAATGGTTCAATGCCCATATCCCGCAAACGAGTAATGGCACCAATGGCGGTATTCGTGTGCAAAGTTGACATCACTAAGTGACCAGTTAAAGAAGCTTGTACTGCGATTTGCGCCGTTTCCAAGTCACGAATTTCGCCGACCATAACAACATCTGGATCTTGACGCAAAATGGCACGCAGACCACGAGCAAAGGTCATATCCACTTTTGGATTTACTTGGGTTTGACCAATGCCCTCAATATCAAATTCGATAGGATCTTCAACGGTTAAGATATTGCGCTCAATACTATTTAGTTCTTGTAAGCCTGCGTATAACGTGGTGGATTTACCTGAACCAGTTGGACCGGTTACCAAGATAATCCCGTGGGGACGAGCAATTAATTGTTGGAAACGCTTGTGAACCTTATCGTTCATTCCCAAGCTGTAAAGATCTAGCTGGGTGGCGTTCTTATCCAGTAAACGCATTACCACACGTTCGCCGTGAGACGATGGCATTGTTGATACACGCACATCGACAGCTCGACCGCCAATACGTAACGAAATACGACCATCCTGCGGAACGCGTTTTTCCGCGATATCGAGCTTCGCCATCACCTTAACGCGCGACACCAATAAAGGTGCCAATTTGCGGCTTGGTTCAAGCACTTCACGTAATACCCCATCCACACGAAAACGGATCGATAACGATTTTTCAAACGTTTCTATATGGACATCAGAAGCGTTCTCTTTTATCGCTTCCCCCAACATCGCATTAATTAACTTAATGATTGGGGCATCATCTTCTGACTCCAGAAGATCTTCATTTTGAGGCAACTCTTCTGCCAATGAAAAAAAGTCATCACTGTCTACGCCAATATCTTGCATTAATTGACGAGCCTCAGAAGAGTCACGTTGGTAAACCACAGTCAGCTTACTTTCAAACTCAGATTCAGAAACGGCATGGAGCTTGAACGATGTTTTAGCCACACGTTTCACTTCCATTATGGCCGCCATAGCAATCGGCGGCACATAATAGATATGGCATTGCGAGAAATCGTCTTCCCACTCAAGGACGACTTTAAATCGGTTTGCGAAACTGAACGGCAATCGGCGTAACGTCGGTTGCTCGACCTCTTCCGATAAGACTACATTCATTATTCTTCTTCCATCTGATCAATAAACGACTGAATTTCGGCAGCATGGCGACGATCATCACCGAATTTAGGTAGTACAGGAATATTGCCGCTATCCAGCAATTTCAGTCCTTTCTGAGCTTTGTATAACTGCTCTGCTCGAATGTAATTGTACTTACGTTGAGTTAAACCATCAGCGGTCACACCGTTGCGAATAATTGTTGGTTTAATAAATACCATCAAGTTCTTCTTCTCAGTTTCCGTACTAGTTGAGCGGAATAATTGCCCAATGATTGGAATATCACCAAGTAGTGGAACTTTTGACTCGCTTTCAGCAGTACGTTCATCCATCAAGCCACCAAGAACCAACATCTGGCCATCTTTAACCATGACAGAGGTATTCAACTGACGTTTACCGAAACGAATGTCTACCGCGCCACTGGCACCAAGCACGTTAGAAACTTCTTGTTCAATGTGCAATTGAACTGAGTCACCTTCATTAATCTGAGGGACGACTTTCAGTTTGATACCTACTTCTTTACGATCAACGGTCTGGAATGGGTTGGAATTGTCGGAGCCGGTACTAGAACCAGTGATAACAGGCACTTCTTCACCCACGATGAATGACGCTTCACCATTATCCATTACGGTAATACTTGGCGATGAAAGAATGTTGGTATTGGAGTCGCTTGACACGGCATTTAATAACGCAGTCCAATCACCCATCATGATACTCACCGCAGCACCGTTCACACTTGAAAGCGCAGAAGCTAGCGTATCGTAGTCGCCTGATTCGGTCGTGTCGTAAGAGTGGCGAACACCACTATTATCGTAATAATAACTGGTACTGGTTTGATCCTTAGCTTCTTCCAAGCCGACCATCACATTACCAATGGAGCTACTACTGTTACTGTATTGTATAACCGAGCCACTCTCTAATGAGCCCCATTGAACACCCAAGCTCATCCCATCACTTTCAGACATCTCAACAATCAACGCCTCAATCAATACCTGAGCACGACGTATATCTAATTGCTTAACGATATTCAGTAGGGATTGCATGACATCTTTTGGCGCGCTAATAATCAGAGAGTTTGTCTGTTTATGCGCAGAGATAATGACGTTGCTGTTTTGTGCTCCACCACTCTCTTTCGTCCCTTTTTTGCTCTTAAGCATGCTATCCGACACGCCTTTAAGAACATCAACAAGATCTTCAGCTTTCGCATATTTAAGGTAAACAACTCGGCTGTTTCCTTTCACCGCCATTTCTACATCCATTTTTTGGATGAGCTTTTTCATGCGTTTGCGAACTTTAGGGTCACCAGAAATTAAGATGGAATTAGTACGCTCATCGGCGACAAATTTAGGTTGCAAAAACTCTGGGGTATTTTTAGAGTCATTACTTTTACTAAGAGCTTCTACGATTCGTACCATTTCAGAAGCAGAGGCATTTTTCAGTTCAACAACATCAACATCTTTGTCGCCTGCTTGGTCAACTCGATGAATGATATCTGCCAAACGATTCACAACCGCAGCACGTCCAGTAAGCAAAATGATGTTCGCAGGATCATAATGAACAACGTTACCTGCGCCAGCATTATCAATGAGCTGACGCAACAAAGGGGATAATTCTCTTACAGAAACGTTTTTTACCGATACCACTTGTGTAATAACGCTATCGCCTGATGCACGATCATTATCACCGAGCACAGGTACAGCGGCGGTTTTTGCATCTTTCGATTTAACCACTTTCAGCACGCCGTTATCCATAGGAACAACCGCAAAACCATACACTTGAAGTACATTTAGGAAAAAGCTGTAGTACTGTTTTTCGTCTAGAGTATCGTAACTGCGTACGTCGATTTTCCCACGTACGGAAGGGTCAACAATAATGGTTTTATCTAAATTACGACCCACTATGTTGATAAATTCTTGAATGTCTGTTCCTTTAAAACTCGCACTGAACTCATTTGCCCATGCGCAGGGAGACAGCACTAACGAGGCGGCCATAAGCCACGTGCTCTTTTTAAGCCAATGCTTCACTGAGTACTCCTAGACTTGATGCATCAGGTTACAGTTGAATGCGGATGTCATGTAATTGTTCATCGCGCTTCACTGTCAGATTAATTTCTTTCGTATTTGATAAGGTCGCTAACACTTTAGGTAAGGCGCCAGTATCTGTTAAGTCGATGCCATTCACATTGACAGCGATATCCCCTTCTCTTAAACCAACGGAACTAAACAAAGTTCCATCGGAGCCAGGAGTTAAGCGATAACCAGTCACTTTACCGTCATTTTTGAGCATCGTTAATTGGATATACTTCATCAAGACCCGAGGATCTCGCTTAACCTGGTGACGAATATCTTCAAGTTTCGCTTGCTCAGCTTGAGTCGGCGTAGCCATTACCACTTCAGGCTTCGGTTGAGTGGGATTAAACGTCGGCTTGGTATAATCTAGGCCATCGAGCATTAATGTCTCATCACGCCCTTCATTATTAATAATGACGCGATCTGCTAAAACGGCTTTTAGTTTAACTCGAGTACCATCGATAACTTCATCAATCCCATAAGTATCTTGCGATCCTTGATGAGAGATAACCGCTAAACTTTGATGAACATCCGAGCTAGATACCACCCCAACCAAAATCAAATTTAAACGAGTCTTTGGCGCATCTACTTTTACCGTCTCACTTACGGTATTTTTACTCGGGGTATAATGGCCGAACAAGTCTGCCTTTTTCAGACCATCAATATCAATACTGGTGTCGTTTTTACTCACTACAACGTGAGCCGCAGCCCAAGTTGGAATGGCCTTACTCTCTTTAGGGACTAACCATACGGTTTTCCCTAAAATCCAAGCACAGCTGGCCAGCAAAATAATAGATAGCAAAAAGCTGCATGGCTGTTGCCAATGATTAGTTTTAAGGAACGACACCATCCCATTGATTCGAGGGGAAAACTGCCAGTTAAACTTCATCCGCTCCACGGCGTACGGTATCCTTCTAAGTGAGTTGATGACAATTGAGCCCCTAATTTCAAGGCATTATAATGCGCAACAATATAACATAGGGCAATGACACATTCATGTTGTCCGATTAATTATGCGTAGCGCTTGAAAACAGCTCTCGCTGCCGCCATTGTAACCAGCAATGAACGCAATAAAACTATATTAGAGGTAATTTGCCAACATGAGTTCCAATTCTGATGCGGTCAGGCTCGATAAATGGCTATGGGCTGCAAGATTTTACAAAACACGCTCAATTGCACGGAATATGGTCGACGGGGGCAAAGTCCACTATAATGGGCAACGCAGTAAGCCGAGTAAAATTGTCGAACTTGG
This sequence comes from Vibrio nitrifigilis, assembly GCF_015686695.1. Taxonomy (NCBI): domain Bacteria; kingdom Pseudomonadati; phylum Pseudomonadota; class Gammaproteobacteria; order Vibrionales; family Vibrionaceae; genus Vibrio; species Vibrio nitrifigilis. The sequence continues at coordinate 320,954 of NZ_JADPMR010000003.1, forward strand.
GGCAACGATCACCTTAAGGCTTGGTTATGAAGAAAAAACAGTAACCATCGAAAAGATCTCGGAACAGCGACGTGGTGCTCCTGAAGCGCAAACGCTATACCAAGAGACAAGCGAAAGCATCGAGAAGCGCGAACGTAATGCACTTGCTCGCAAGCTACACGCCCATAATCCTAGTCCAGACAAACGTCCAGACAAAAAGCAACGTCGTGACATTATTAAATTTAAACACCAATAGAAAGCCGGAGTTTCCTCAATGGCAAACAACATGTTAAATCGCTACCTTTTTGAAGAATTATCAGTACGTGGCGAACTGGTACAACTGGACGAAACGTATCAGGAAATCATTTCCGGTAAGGAATACCCAGCACCAATCAAACACCTGCTTGGTGAGTTAGCGGTAGCAACATCATTACTTACAGCGACCTTAAAGTTTGAAGGCTCCATCACACTGCAGCTACAAGGTGATGGTCCAGTCTCTCTTGCTGTTATTAATGGTGATAACCAACACAAAATTCGCGGCGTCGCTCGCTGGGATGGAAACATAGCTGCAGATGCTGGCTTGCATGAACTTATGGGTAAAGGCTACTTAGTCATCACCATTGAACCAAAAGAAGGTGAGCGCTACCAAGGTGTCGTTGGCCTAGAAGGTGAAACTATGTCTGACGTGCTCGAAGGCTACTTCGCTCGCTCAGAGCAGCTGAAAACACGTATGTGGATTCGTGTTGGCGAATATGAAGGTAAACCACATGCAGCAGGCTTACTACTGCAAGTTATGCCAGATGGCACCGGTGAACCTGAAGATTTTGACCGTCTAGAACAATTAACTGACACCATTAAGAATGATGAGTTGTTTAGCCTAGATGCTCAAGAAGTGCTTTACCGTCTATATAACCAAGAGAAAGTTCAAGTATTTGAACCGAAAGATGTCACTTTCCATTGTGGATGTTCGCGTGAACGAAGTGCGGCGGCAATCATCACTGTTGACCGTAATGAAATCCAACAGATCTTAAAAGAAGAAGGTCACGTTTCTCTACACTGTGATTACTGTGGTACAACCTACTCCTTTAACGAAGATGAGGTTGCTCAGCTATACACAGACGCAAATCAACAACAAAGCAACAACTTGCATTAATTTGCGCTACCTAGTAAGTACAAGTTTTTTACTAAAAAGCCAGTTTTTCACTGGCTTTTTTTGTGATCCTACCCCATTAAACAGCATAAAATTCTACTTCACCTCTCATCACTTATTTTTTACAAAATATTAATACATTACCTATGGTGCAATCGTTTGTCTGCAATGTAGAATGGTTTAGCTTAAGGCTAGGCGGGGCTTCGCGGACAATTTGCTTTTGTTCAAATTTTGAGCAAAAACTCGGTTTTATCTCCCCGCAATTGCTAGCATGGTGAGCAAACAACAACTATTAATTATTTAAAAAACCCTACAAAATCCTAAAAAAGGAGCACCTATGACCATTATGGAACATACAAAGGCTGCGAACTTAGATCTTACCCAATACGGTATTACTGGTGTAACAGAGGTGTTACGTAACCCGAGTTACCAAGTTCTGTTTGACGAGGAAACTCGACCGGATTTGGAAGGCTACGAGAAAGGAGTTGTCACAGAGCTAGGAGCTGTGGCAGTGGATACGGGGATCTTCACCGGCCGCTCACCAAAAGATAAATTTATCGTTAAAGACGCAACGACAGAAGACACTCTATGGTGGACATCTGAGCAAGCAAAGAACGATAACAAACCCATCACTCAGACAGTTTGGAACGAGCTCAAAACATTAGTTGGTAAGCAACTATCAGGTAAACGCTTGTTCGTTGTCGATGGTTACTGTGGTGCAAATGCTGATACTCGACTTCAAGTTCGTTTTATTACTGAAGTCGCTTGGCAGGCACACTTCGTAAAAAACATGTTCATTCGCCCGTCAGATGAAGAGCTTGCCTCTTTTGAACCTGACTTTGTGGTAATGAACGGCGCTAAATGCACTAACCCAGATTGGCAAAAACAGGGCCTTAATTCAGAAAACTTCACTGTATTCAATCTTACCGAGAAAATGCAACTGATCGGTGGTACTTGGTACGGCGGAGAAATGAAAAAAGGTATGTTCGCCATGATGAACTACTTCCTGCCGTTAAAAGGCATCGCATCTATGCACTGCTCGGCTAACCGAGGACAAAATGGTGATGTTGCAGTGTTCTTTGGCCTTTCAGGTACAGGTAAAACGACGCTATCGACAGATCCTAAACGTGCATTGATCGGTGATGACGAACATGGGTGGGACGATGACGGCGTATTCAACTTTGAAGGCGGCTGCTATGCAAAAACCATCAAACTGTCTAAAGAAGCTGAACCAGATATTTATAACGCCATTCGTCGTGATGCTCTATTAGAGAATGTGACGGTTCGTAAAGATGGTTCAATTGACTTTGATGATGGCTCTAAGACAGAAAATACTCGCGTGTCTTATCCTATTTACCACATCGATAATATCGTCAAACCCATCTCTAAAGGTGGTCATGCGACAAAAGTCATCTTCTTATCTGCAGATGCATTTGGCGTATTGCCTCCTGTATCAAAGTTAACGCCAGAGCAAACTAAGTACCACTTCCTGTCTGGCTTTACTGCTAAATTGGCAGGTACTGAACGAGGTATCACTGAGCCAACACCAACTTTCTCTGCGTGTTTTGGGGCTGCATTCCTAACACTGCATCCGACTCAGTACGCAGAAGTGCTAGTGAAACGTATGCAAGCGGCTGGGGCTCAAGCATATTTGGTGAACACCGGCTGGAATGGTACGGGTAAACGTATTTCCATCAAAGATACTCGCGCTATTATTGATGCAATTTTGGATGGTTCTATTGAAGAAGCAGAAACTAAACACATTCCAATCTTCAACCTAGAAGTACCTAAAGCACTGCATGATGTGAATCCAGAAATTCTTGATCCACGTGAAACGTACGTCGACCCACTACAATGGGAAAGCAAAGCGAAAGACCTTGCAGAACGCTTTATCAATAACTTTGATAAATATACTGATAATGCAGAAGGTAAAGCATTGGTAAGTGCGGGACCTCAGCTAGATTAGTAGTCTAACGCCAACTCAGTCATACATAAGCCCTCTTCTTGAGGGCTTTTTTCGCTTTTTTTGTTGAATAGAAGAGCAATTTGCTCCACTCTGTTAGCTCTTATTTATTGGGGCGTTATTAGAACTATGAAAAAGCTACTAACCTTTGTTTTTTCTTGTTTAATCATACTGTTGCTATCTGGTGCCATTCTATTTGGCCTCATTAACACCAGCTATGTTACCCCGATAGCCCAGTGGAGTATCAATCTATTCTGGCCGAATAAAATCCAGTTTCAACGGGCAGAGTATGACTACCCTTTTCATCTACGCTTATTTGCCCCTACAGTGCAGCTTGGTTACCAGCCGATTACATTTGCACAAATGGATATTTGGCTAAACCAACACCCTTACTACGCTGGAAAATGGCATATCGACAGTATTTTACTTGATGGTGCCAATATCACTGACCGCCTTCCTAGTATTGATTGGTCTCAGACAGTCATACTCCACCAGCTTGCGATGCATAACATCAATCTGACGGAAGACGATTATCAAATTGAAGGATTGAGCCTACAAGTTAAAAATCCCCAGTGGAATATGCCGCAACAAAAGATACCGTTTGGTGAGTTGCAACTGTCTGCAAAAACTCTCAATTGGCAAGGAGAACAATTCGATCAGCTTTTGATTGATGCTGACTATAAACAGCAAGACAGTACTATTTATGGTTTCTCCTTTGCCTGGCGGAGCGGTCAGATATCTGGCCAAGCCGAGCAGTATCCAGCCGGTTGGTCGTTAGTTAATGTCACAGTAAATCATCTGGACTTATCAAAATCGGTATCCAATCAACTGCAATATAAAATTCAGTCATTACCTACCAACCTAATTAACCATATCAATAGCTTGGATGTACTAAATAGTAATATTTCTTGGCAAGGTATTGAGCTAATTAATACTGATTTATCTCTAGAAGATGTGCAGTTAGGGTCACCTTGGCCATATTCCGGAGAAGTCTCTGCTCATGCAGATACCTTGACTTGGCATGGGCTGCAATGGGTTGATCCAAACTTAGCCCTTAATTTTAGTCCACAAACAATCAGAGTTAGCGACTTTAGTGCGGGTTTTTGGCAAGGTAACATCCAACTATCTGGAGACATCTCTCCCAACGATGTACATCTTACTAATTTATCGGCTCAGGGCTTAAAATGGTACGGAGAACACCAATCTGACTGGCAAGATTTGCCCTTAACTATCCCTAATTGGCATTCATTAACAATCGACCACCTCTCGCTCGATAATCTGCAACTCATTCAATTAGCCAAACGACCTTTTTGGCAATTGACGGGGTTAAACATTGAAGGTCAGAATACGCAATTCATGCAGAATAACCAATTGGGCTTATGGAATGGTTCTCTGAAAGTATCGGCCAATAGTGCCAGTATCGGTGACACACGCACCAGTCAAGCCATCTTAGAAATGAATAGTAACGATGGTATTTGGCAGCTCTCAAGAGCATTCTTACCGTTTGAACACGGCTACCTAGACGCCAATGCCCAATGGGACTTTAAACAGCATTCAGGGCCATGGCAATTGAATATACACACAGATAGTGTCCCTATCGGTATCCTGAATCAATTTATTAATCTTCCATTTAAGTTTGAAGCCGTAGCAGACACAGATATGCAGCTTTCTGGATTGGGCGGAAGCACTGCTGTCATTCAACACACGCTTAATGGCAAGGTAAGTGCTAACTTACGTGAAGGTACTTTACTGCTAGAATATGACAATCATACCATCGCACAGCCTTTTGAACTGAATAAACTGCAATTAACAGCGGACCGTGGAAGAATCACGATCCCAGAGATAAAACCCGATGGAATAGGGTTTGATGCAACGTTTGGTGGCTCGTTTGATTTAGCAGATTCTAAAGCAGGAACTTGGACTCTCACCGATCACATTGATAACTGCCAAACCGTTAGTTTTGATATTTGGCATAACACGACGCAAGTAAATCAATGCAGAAAAAATTAATTCACGCATACAAATCACTACAAACCAGACCTAATGAGGCATTTTTTTTAGTGTTTCTTTGTAGTTAGGCATTAGCATGTAAGTACCTACAAACTCTACAGCATCCTTACCGTCACTAGAAATCATGACATTCACGACAATTCGAGCCCTACGACCAGACGCTAAGCGATCTAAATCTCCACTGATTCCATCTAACGATGTTGAGGCAATTGGAGTGGAGAAAACCGGATGTTGATAGCGAATATGACTGTCGACTAAGACAATATCACCTTTTAACCCCCGTTCCTTCATCAGCAACCAAGCCATGCCCCAACCGGTTAATGTTGCCATGGTAAATGCGGAGCCGGCAAACATTGTATTGTGTGGGTTTAGATTCGGATTTAAGGGCGCACTGCATTGAAATTGGTAGCCTGTATATTCAAGAATTTTTATCCCCATCTTCTCGCTAATAGGAATATTGTCTTCCCAACGCTGCTGAAGCTCAGCACACCATTCAGGCTTACGCAAAACATTGGCCATAGCGTCTATTGTTTTCACCATTTGCTGATGACGAACAGGGCCTCGTTCATGGCTTAACTCACCACGACACTCAAATCCATTACTTTCATAAAAGCTGACAGCGTCTTCACGGGCGCGACACACCAGTCGTTTTACCCCTTCTTGGCGCGCTAATGACTCAAGAGCGACCAATAACAACGACCCCATCCCTTTATCGCGGCGATTGGCTTTCACTGCCATATAGCGAATTTGGCCTTCACAATCTGGTGTTATATATAAACGGCCTATTGCGATAGGTCTTCCTCGCCCATCAACAATCATTCTATGGTGGCTCATACCATCATATTCGTCTTTTTCAGACCCTTGTGGCATCTGCCAAGGTTCACGCAACATCTGCCAACGAAAATGAAAATACTTATTGAGCTGATTTTCCGTTTTCGGCGTAATAAGTTTAAACATAAAAAGCCACCCTACTGGCAGTCATCTCAGTGGTAAAAATTGGGTATTATCGTTTTTGTAGTACCCAGTTGAGTATTAATACAGGACTATAACAATTCCGTCCATTATACCTGTAACCAGAACGTGACCGGTCCATCATTGATAAGTGAAACTTTCATATCCGCAGCAAAACGGCCACGCTGGGTCGGTAATACCTTGCTGCACAACTCACTGAAGTGTTCATATAATCGTCGAGCCTCATCAGGGTGTGCACCTTTAGAGAACCCAGCTCGCGTTCCTTTGCGAGTATCTGCAGGCAATGTGAATTGAGAGACCACTAGCACACTCCCTCCCACATCTTTAACACTGAGGTTCATTTTACCCTGTTCATCTTCGAAAACACGGTAGGTGGTAACTCGCTCCATTAATCGCTGTGCTTTTGCTTCATCATCTTCCTTTTCGACTCCCAGCAATACCAATAATCCTTGCTGAATTTCACCAACCACTTCCCCTTCAACGCGAACCGCAGCTTCACTCACTCGTTGAATTAATGCTATCACTTACTTTTCCTTCTGATTTTTCGTCTAAATATTGATTATCATGATCAGGCTCTTGCCAATGCTCACGTTCACCCAATGAAGCGGTAATTTCAGCGCCCACCAGCACAATAACCCAGCATAAATACACCCAAACAAACAGAATGGGAATAGCAGCTAATGCCCCGTAAATTAATTGATAGGAAGGAAATTGAGTAATGTATATGGCAAATCCTTTTTTGCTTAGCTCAAACAGTAAAGCAGCAGCAATAGCACCAGTAAATGCATGATGCAGGCGTACCTTTTTATTCGGAACTAACAAGTACAGTACCACGAATGCGAGAAAAGAGAGAATAACCGGTAGCCAGCGCAAGAATAAATTATAGGCTCCCGTTAACGTTTCATTTTCTAGCAGCTTGAGAGATGTTACGTAGGAACTCAAAGCAATACTTGCACCAATTAAGAGCGGTCCTAAAGTCAAAAACATCCAATACATAGAAAAAGAAAAAACCATCCGCCGTTTGTGTTTTACTCGCCAAATGAAGTTGAGGCTACGATCAACATTAGATATCAGCATCAAAGCAGCAACAAACAAGAACATACTGCCAAAAATGGTCATTTTTCCTGTATTAGCCACAAACTGTTTAAGAGCGACACTTACTGCATCTCCAGCAGTGGGAACAAAGTGCGTAATAACAAAATCTTGTATCACATCTCCTACATTTTCAAACACAGTAAAAGAGGACAAAATCGATACTAATACCGTTAACATGGGCACAATTGAAATGAGCGTGATATAAGCAAGATACCCGGCCGTAACATTGATTCTGTCATGACTCATCCGCTCACCTAAATAGCGAAAGTATCGCAGAGATTGGGGAAGAAGATACTGGTAGGAACGCATAGCACCCTTATATTAATAACTTATCATTAGTCTCATTCTAATAGAAACTAAGGCGAGATGTGGAGAGAGTTTCCAATGTCGAGCACTTGGTTCACATTGAACGTTAGGCTCAATAAAGACAAACAGCCCAAAACCAGCAGGCACAAAAAAGCCCCCGTTAAACGGAGGCTTTTGGATTAGATTCGCTGACTAATTCAGAGAACGATTCGATTACTTACCGCTACGATAAGCGCGTTTACGGTCGTTTTCTGTTAGGAACTTCTTACGAATACGGATGCTTTCAGGTGTTACTTCAACCAATTCATCGTCATCGATAAACTCAAGAGCTTGCTCTAGAGTGTATTTGATTGCAGGTGTTAGAACCTGAGCTTCATCAGTACCAGATGCACGAACGTTGGTTAGCTGTTTACCTTTCAGACAGTTAACTGTTAGGTCGTTTGAACGGCTGTGGATACCCACAATTTGACCTTCGTACACTTCATCACCGTGCTCAGCAAATAGACGACCACGCTCTTGAAGGTTAAATAGAGCGTAAGTTAACGCTTTACCTGTTGCGTTCGAGATTAATACGCCGTTCTTACGTTGACCGATATCACCACCTTTGTGAGCACCATAGTGATCAAAAGTATGATATAGCAAACCAGAACCTGAAGTCAGAGTCATGAACTCAGTTTGGAAACCGATTAAACCACGCGAAGGCATTACGAAGTCTAGACGAACGCGGCCTTTACCATCTGGAGACATGTCTTTCAGTTCACCTTTACGAAGACCGATGCTTTCCATGATGCCACCTTGGTGCTCATCTAATACATCGATAGTCACAGTTTCAAACGGTTCCATCAACTGGCCGTCAACTGTTTTCAAGATAACTTCAGGACGAGATACTGCTAGTTCAAAACCTTCACGACGCATGTTTTCGATCAGGATTGATAGGTGAAGTTCACCACGACCAGAAACGCGGAAACGGTCTGGATCATCAGTTTGTTCAACACGCAACGCTACGTTATGAACTAATTCTTTTTCTAGACGTTCAAGAATGTTACGTGAAGTTACGAACTTACCTTCTTTACCAGCAAACGGTGAAGTGTTTACTTGGAAAGTCATTGTTACTGTTGGTTCATCAACAGTCAGTTCAGGTAGCGCTTCAACGGTGTTTACATCACAGATCGTATCAGAGATTTTTAGTTCACCAAGACCAGTGATGGCAACGATGTCACCCGCTGTTGCTTGTTCATCTTCAAAACGTTGCAAGCCTAGGTAACCAAGAACAGTACCAACTTTACCGTTACGTTTGCTGCCATCTGCAGAAACAATAGTAACTTGTTGGTTAGGTTTTACTGTACCGCGAGTTACACGACCAACACCGATAACGCCAACGTACGCGCTATAATCAAGCTGAGAGACCTGCATTTGTAGTGCGCCGTTAGGATCGACGTCTGGTGCAGAAACAACGTCAACGATAGTTTGGAACAATGGTTCCATGTTCTCGCCAGTCACGCCTTCTTCTGTGCTTGCCCAACCGTTTAGTGCTGATGCATATACCACTTGGAAATCAAGCTGTTCGTCAGTTGCACCAAGATTGTCAAATAGATCGAACACTTGGTCCATAACCCAATCAGGGCGCGCACCAGGACGGTCAATTTTGTTGATTACAACGATTGGTTTCAAACCGTGGTCGAACGCTTTTTGCGTTACAAAACGAGTTTGAGGCATCGGACCATCAACGGCATCAACGATAAGAAGAACAGAGTCTACCATTGACATAATGCGTTCAACTTCACCACCGAAGTCTGCGTGTCCAGGAGTGTCAACGATATTGATACGGTAGTCATTCCAATTGATAGCAGTATTTTTCGCTAGGATTGTAATGCCACGCTCTTTTTCGATGTCATTCGAGTCCATGACACGCTCTTCAACTTCACCGCGAGACTCTAACGTGCCTGACTGTTGTAGTAGCTTGTCAACAAGAGTGGTTTTACCGTGGTCAACGTGAGCGATGATCGCGATGTTTCTTAGTTTTTCAATTTGTGGAGTAGCCATGGATTTTGCTTCACTTAATTACACAAATGACCCTTTACGACACCATGCCGTAATCGAGGTCAGAGCTTGGTTAAAAAAACGGCCATAATGTACCAGATTTTAGCGAAAAACCTAGGAATATGTGATCTATTACCGTTATTTTTCTTATTTAGTCCTCAAAATAAGAACCTTTCCCAACTTGATGTAAAACAAATTCACCGCTTTATCAGTCAATTGTCGATTGACATACGAACAAGATATAGGCTGAATAGTACCTCAATTGGTTAAAATTGGTGCACAGCAATCGCACACCGCACCATATGAGTGCAAGTTGGGATCATTTTAGTGCAATTGATAGCACCAAAACGAGACACCATCTGACTAAAGCATTGAAAATCAAGGACTTAATTTTCTGGCACGGATCTAGCTTTTAGCTGAATATCATCGATTTTCAAATGGGCAAGGCAAATTTCATAGCCATTCTCATATAGATTCGAGCCCCAACCGCTATTTTAACACTGGAGGTTATCCAAGATGTCAGTAGAAAATGTTCTATCGCTGATCCAAGAAAACGAAGTAAAGTTTGTTGACTTACGCTTCACCGATACGAAAGGTAAAGAACAACACGTATCTATCCCAGCTCATCAAGTCGACGCAGACTTCTTCGAAGAAGGAAAAATGTTCGATGGTTCTTCAGTTGCTGGCTGGAAAGGTATTAACGAATCAGACATGGTTATGATGCCAGATGCATCATCAGCTGTGCTTGACCCATTCACAGAAGACGCAACAGTAAACATTCGTTGTGACATTCTAGAACCTGCAACAATGCAAGGTTACGATCGCGACCCTCGTTCAATTGCAAAACGCGCTGAAGAGTACATGCGTTCAACTGGTATTGCAGATACTGTTCTTGTAGGTCCAGAACCAGAATTCTTCCTATTTGACGACGTTCGTTTCTCTTCTGACATGTCAGGTTCTTTCTACAAAATCGATGACATCGAAGCTGTATGGAACACTGGTACTGAATACGAAGATGGTAACAAAGGTCACCGTCCAGGCGTTAAAGGTGGTTACTTCCCAGTAGCACCAGTTGACTCTTCACAAGACATCCGTTCTGCTATGTGTCTAATCATGGAAGAAATGGGTCTTGTTGTTGAAGCTCACCACCACGAAGTAGCAACTGCTGGTCAAAACGAAATCGCAACTCGTTTCAACACAATGACTACAAAAGCTGACGAAATCCAAATCTACAAATACGTTGTTCACAACGTTGCTCACGCATTTGGTAAAACAGCGACATTCATGCCTAAACCACTAGTTGGTGACAACGGTTCTGGTATGCACGTTCACCAATCTCTTGCAAAAGACGGTGTGAACCTATTTGCTGGTGATAAGTACGGCGGTCTTTCTGAAACAGCACTTTACTACATCGGTGGTGTTATCAAACACGCGCGTGCAATCAACGCATTTGCTAACGCATCAACTAACTCATACAAACGTCTTGTACCAGGCTTTGAAGCGCCAGTTATGCTTGCTTACTCAGCACGTAACCGTTCTGCTTCTATCCGTATCCCAGTGGTACCAAGCCCTAAAGCACGTCGTATCGAAGTTCGTTTCCCAGATCCAACAGCTAACCCATACCTAGCATTCTCTGCATTGCTAATGGCTGGTCTTGACGGTATCAAGAACAAGATTCACCCTGGGGATGCAATGGATAAAGACTTGTACGATCTACCTGCAGAAGAAGCAGCAGAAATCCCACAAGTTGCAGAAAGCTTTGAAATCGCACTTAAAGCTCTTGATGCAGACCGTGAATTCTTAACTGCTGGCGGTGTATTCTCTGACGACTTCATTGATTCTTACATCAACTTGAAATCAGAAGATGTTACTAAAGTTCGCATGACAACTTCTCCAGTAGAATTCGAACTATACTACTCTGTATAATCGTCTCGTCTTATCAAAGACTTCAAAGACCTGCCCTTGGGCAGGTCTTTCTTTTTCTAAATCATATTTTCTCATTTCTTCTACACGATAGTGCAATAAGCACCAAAACGGTGTGTTCTGTGCCATTTGTGTCAATAAATACCTATCGAGCAGATTAAACTGGTGGAAGCGGCAAGCTTATTGCATTGTTACTCTTCGTTATGGTGCATTTGCTTACTGCAAAACACAAAAAAGCCCAGTTTGTGCGCATACGCATTCTCTCTCGGGGCGTTATTAGCCTAATGACTAATTTTTCTGCGACATAACAGATGCTACAATGCACAATATTAGTGCAATGCATCATTTCGGAACATGGGTAAAGGAAAATACTGTGGACGCTGAATTAAGCCAAACCATTATAGATAATATAGTGACTGCCACTTTGATGCTGGATGAATCATTGTGTGTTCGTTACGCCAACCCATCTGCTGAGCAATTATTTTCACAGAGTGCTAAACGAATTATTAACCAACCTATCTCAAAGCTAATCCAACACGCTTCCATGGATTTAGCATTACTATCTCAGCCCCTTCAAAGTGGCCAGAGCATTACCGATAGTGATGTGACATTTGTCGTCGATGGTAAACCTCTAATGTTAGAGGTAACTGTTAGCCCATTGTCTTGGAAAAAAGAACTCATGCTGCTTGTTGAGATGCGCAAGATAGGTCAACAACGCCGTTTAACACAAGAACTAAACCAACACGCTCAACAACAAGCTGCAAAGTTGTTAGTGCGAGGGTTGGCTCATGAAATAAAAAACCCGCTTGGTGGACTAAGGGGCGCTGCGCAGCTTCTGGAAAGAATGCTACCGGATCAAAGTCTCACTGAATACACACAGATTATCATCGAGCAGGCAGATAGATTACGAGCGCTTGTGGACCGCCTTCTTGGCCCACAAAAGCCTGGAAAAAAGAAATCAGAGAACTTACATCAAATCTTGGAGAAAGTACGTCAACTTGTCGAGCTGGAAGCGAACGCCGATTTGATTATAGAAAGAGATTACGATCCAAGTCTTCCTGATATCTTAATGGACACTGATCAAATTGAGCAGGCGCTACTCAACATAGTAAGTAATGCAGCGCAAATATTAGCGCATCAACCGCATGGCATTATTACATTAAGAACTCGTACCGTACATCAAGCCAATATTCATGGCCAACGGCATAAGTTGGTCGCTCGTATAGAAATCATTGATAACGGACCTGGTATACCAACTGAATTACAAGATACTCTGTTTTATCCCATGGTAAGCGGCAGAGACGGAGGTTCTGGACTTGGATTATCCATTTCCCAAAACCTCATAGATCAGCACAACGGAAAAATTGATGTGGAAAGTTGGCCTGGAAGAACCACGTTTACCATTTATTTACCGATTCAATGAACGTGATCGGTTTGATATTAAGGAATTAAATTATGAGTAAAGGATACGTATGGGTTGTAGACGACGACAGCTCAATTCGTTGGGTCATGGAAAAAACCCTTTCTTCTGCGAATATCAAGTGTGAAACGTTCTCAGATGCGGAAAGTGTCTTAATGGCTCTAGAACGAGAGACTCCAGATGTTCTCGTTTCAGACATCCGTATGCCGGGTATCGATGGGCTTGAACTCCTTAACCAAGTACATTCCCGCTCACCTGAGCTACCTATCATTATCATGACAGCTCACTCAGACCTAGATGCTGCAGTTAATGCTTATCAACAAGGCGCTTTCGAATATCTGCCTAAACCTTTTGACGTTGATGAAACGCTAACGCTAGTTGAGCGCGCAATTTCCCATGGGCAAGAACAACGCAAAGAACACTCACAGCATTTAGCTTATAAAGATGACGCACCAGAAATCATTGGTGAAGCACCAGCGATGCAAGAGGTGTTTCGTGCGATCGGTCGTTTGTCACGTTCATCCATATCTGTACTTATTAATGGCGAATCCGGGACTGGTAAAGAGCTAGTCGCACATGCCTTACATCGCCATAGCCCAAGAGCACAAAAGCCATTTATTGCTTTGAATATGGCAGCGATTCCTAAAGACTTGATCGAATCAGAATTATTTGGTCATGAAAAAGGGGCGTTTACCGGTGCAAATAATGTCCGCCAAGGCCGTTTTGAGCAAGCGAACGGTGGCACACTGTTTCTTGATGAAATAGGAGATATGCCCCTAGATATTCAAACACGCTTATTACGTGTCCTTGCGGATGGTCAGTTCTATCGTGTTGGGGGGCATTCTGCAATTAAAGTAGATGTTCGTATTGTGGCCGCAACCCACCAGAATTTGGAAAAGTTGGTTCACCAAGGAAAATTCCGTGAGGATTTATTCCATCGATTGAACGTAATTCGTATTCAAATTCCTGCACTGCGAGAACGGCGCCAAGATATAGAAAAATTAGCTAAACACTTTTTGGCTATGGCTGCCGATGAACTCGGTGTTGAGATGAAAACACTGCAGCCTAAGACGTTAGAGATTCTAACTCGCTTAGACTGGCCAGGAAACGTGCGTCAGCTTGAAAACATGTGTCGCTGGCTTACAGTGATGGCAACAGGTTCTGAGGTTTTACCTAGTGATTTACCATCTGAATTACTTTCTGAAAAGAAAAACGTCGATTTTGAAGGTGATAACACATGGCAAAAACAGCTAGAAGCCTGGGCGAAATCAGCGCTAGCCTCAGGTGAAACTGACATTCTTTCTTATGCTTTACCCGAGTTTGAACGTATTCTACTTGAAGCAGCCTTAAACCATACCAACGGTCATAAACAAGATGCTGCCAAAGTTCTGGGTTGGGGTCGTAATACTCTAACTCGCAAACTAAAAGAACTTTACTGATCAATGGGCTGTCTACCAATAACTGGTAGACAGCTTATCTATCCAAGCATACTTTATAACTATCTAATTGTTATTCTTAATATAAAGTCGTCACAATCCTCATTTTCATAAATCCTCGTTATAGATATTTTTGCAAACAAGGCTGACATCTAATCGTTAGGTTTTTATACTTAGCCAAAATATCGACCAGGATACTCAAATAATGATTAATAAAGATCTCCCTCTTACGGATATTCACCGCCACTTAGATGGAAATATTCGTACCAGCACGATCCTAGAACTTGGCCAACAATTTGGTATTCAATTACCTGCTTCTGATATTGCAGGACTGACACCACACGTACAAGTCGTAGAAACAGAACCGTCACTGGTCGCCTTTTTATCCAAATTAGATTGGGGGGTTGCTGTACTCGGGGATTTAGACGCCTGTCGTCGAATTGCGTATGAGAATGTCGAAGATGCGCTTAATGCTCAAATAGACTACGCCGAGTTACGTTTTTCACCCTACTACATGGCAATGAAACACAAGTTACCAATTGAAGGGGTTGTTGCTGCAGTTATTGATGGCGTTAAAGCAGGTCAGCGCGACTTTGGTATTAAATGTAACCTCATTGGTATCTTAAGTCGTACATTTGGTACCGAGGCATGTCAGCAAGAATTAGATGGTTTGCTTGCTCATCGAGACCAATTAGTTGCTATTGACCTAGCAGGTGATGAACTAGGGCAGCCCGGAGAGCTATTCGTAAAACACTTCAAGCAAGTCAAAGATGCTGGATTAGCTGTAACTGTTCACGCTGGAGAAGCTGCTGGCCCTGAAAGTATGTGGCAGGCAATCAATGATCTTGGAGCAGTGCGTATTGGTCACGGAGTTAAGGCGATAGAAGATCCGCGTCTAATGGATTTTCTAGCTGAACATAAAATTGGTATTGAATCTTGCTTAACCTCCAACATTCAAACGAGTACCGTTGTAAGCCTCGCAGAACACCCTGTTAAAGCATTTCTCGACCACGGCATACTTGCTTGTCTAAATACTGATGATCCAGCCGTAGAGGGCATAGAGCTTCCTCATGAATATGAATTTGCAGCCCCCCAAGCTGGATTAACAGATTCTCAAATTCGTCAGGCACAAATCAACGGCCTTGAGCTTTCTTTCTTATCCGAAAGCGAAAAGAACGCTCTTAAAGCGATAGCAGTAAAACGTATTTAACTTTGATACATCACGAAGAAGCCGCATTAGCGGCTTTTTCTTTACCTATTTCAACTCAACCGAGATTTGTCCCAAATAACCAAAACAAAAAAGCCCCGAACTTTCGTTCAGGGCTTCAAAACTCAGTGCGGACCGGCCGGGGTTGCGGGCAACCGGGATTCGTCCCACGGCAATGCTAACCAGCAACACGCTCAGTTCCAAATAGCCAAAACAAAAAAGCCTCAATCTTTCGATTGAGGCTTCAAAACTAAGTGGCGGAACGGACGGGATTCGAACCCGCGACCCCCGGCGTGACAGGCCGGTATTCTAACCAGCTGAACTACCGCTCCGCGAAACTGGTTTTTACCGTAAAGTGTCTAACACTCTACCGTTTAAATTAAAGCCTGGCGATGACCTACTCTCACATGGGGAAGCCCCACACTACCATCGGCGCGATTTCGTTTCACTTCTGAGTTCGGCATGGGATCAGGTGGGTCCAAAATGCTATGGTCGCCAAGCAAATTCTTTGTTGTTACCGCTACGCAGCAACAATTAATTCAGAAAGCTGTCGTTCTCACACAATCCAAGTGTGTCTCTTATATCGAGTCCGATACAAAACCTTTTTGGTGTTGTATGGTTAAGTCTCACGGGCCATTAGTACAGGTTAGCTCAACGCCTCACAACGCTTACACACCCTGCCTATCAACGTTCTAGTCTCGAACAACCCTTTAGGACGCTTATAGCGCCAGGGAAGACTCATCTCAGGGCTCGCTTCCCGCTTAGATGCTTTCAGCGGTTATCGATTCCGAACTTAGCTACCGGGCAATGCGTCTGGCGACACAACCCGAACACCAGAGGTTCGTCCACTCCGGTCCTCTCGTACTAGGAGCAGCCCCCTTCAATCTTCCAACGCCCACGGCAGATAGGGACCGAACTGTCTCACGACGTTCTAAACCCAGCTCGCGTACCACTTTAAATGGCGAACAGCCATACCCTTGGGACCGACTTCAGCCCCAGGATGTGATGAGCCGACATCGAGGTGCCAAACACCGCCGTCGATATGAACTCTTGGGCGGTATCAGCCTGTTATCCCCGGAGTACCTTTTATCCGTTGAGCGATGGCCCTTCCATTCAGAACCACCGGATCACTATGACCTGCTTTCGCACCTGCTCGAATTGTCATTCTCGCAGTCAAGCGGGCTTATGCCATTGCACTAACCTCACGATGTCCAACCGTGATTAGCCCACCTTCGTGCTCCTCCGTTACTCTTTGGGAGGAGACCGCCCCAGTCAAACTACCCACCAGGCACTGTCCTCACCCCAGATAATGGGGCCAAGTTAGAACATCAAACATACAAGGGTGGTATTTCAAGGTCGGCTCCACAATCACTAGCGTGACTGCTTCATAGCCTCCCACCTATCCTACACATGTAGGCTCAATGTTCAGTGCCAAGCTGTAGTAAAGGTTCACGGGGTCTTTCCGTCTAGCCGCGGGTACACTGCATCTTCACAGCGATTTCAATTTCACTGAGTCTCGGGTGGAGACAGCGTGGCCATCATTACGCCATTCGTGCAGGTCGGAACTTACCCGACAAGGAATTTCGCTACCTTAGGACCGTTATAGTTACGGCCGCCGTTTACCGGGGCTTCGATCAACCGCTTCGAGTTACCTCTAACAGCATCAATTAACCTTCCGGCACCGGGCAGGCGTCACACCGTATACGTCATCTTACGATTTTGCACAGTGCTGTGTTTTTAATAAACAGTTGCAGCCACCTGGTATCTGCGACTCTCAATAGCTCCAAGAGTAAATCTCTTCACCGTCAAGAGCGTACCTTCTCCCGAAGTTACGGTACCATTTTGCCTAGTTCCTTCACCCGAGTTCTCTCAAGCGCCTTGGTATTCTCTACCCGACCACCTGTGTCGGTTTGGGGTACGATTCCTTACAATCTGAAGCTTAGAGGCTTTTCCTGGAAGCATGGCATCAATGACTTCATCACCTTAGTGACTCGACATCGTGTCTCGGCCTTAAAGGAAACCGGATTTACCTAATTTCCAAGCCTACGCACTTGAACCTGGACGACCGTCGCCAGGCCCACCTAGCCTTCTCCGTCCCCCCATCGCAATTGTAAGAAGTACGGGAATATTAACCCGTTTCCCATCGACTACGCTTTTCAGCCTCGCCTTAGGGGTCGACTTACCCTGCCCCGATTAACGTTGGACAGGAACCCTTGGTCTTCCGGCGTGGAGGTTTTTCACCCCCATTATCGTTACTCATGTCAGCATTCGCACTTCTGATACCTCCAGCAGACTTTACAATCCACCTTCAACGGCTTACAGAACGCTCCCCTACCCAATACCTAAAAGGCATTGCCGCAGCTTCGGTTTACAACTTAGCCCCGTTACATCTTCCGCGCAGGCCGACTCGACTAGTGAGCTATTACGCTTTCTTTAAATGATGGCTGCTTCTAAGCCAACATCCTAGCTGTCTAAGCCTTCCCACATCGTTTCCCACTTAGCTGTAATTTGGGACCTTAGCTGGCGGTCTGGGTTGTTTCCCTCTCCACGACGGACGTTAGCACCCGCCGTGTGTCTCCCGGATAGTACTTACTGGTATTCGGAGTTTGCAAAGGGTTGGTAAGTCGGGATGACCCCCTAGCCTTAACAGTGCTCTACCCCCAGTAGTATTCGTCCGAGGCGCTACCTAAATAGCTTTCGGGGAGAACCAGCTATCTCCGAGTTTGATTGGCCTTTCACCCCTAGCCACAGGTCATCCGCTAATTTTTCAACATTAGTCGGTTCGGTCCTCCAGTTGATGTTACTCAACCTTCAACCTGCCCATGGCTAGATCACTCGGTTTCGGGTCTATATCCAGAGACTGAGCGCCCAGTTAAGACTCGCTTTCGCTACGGCTCCCCTAAACGGTTAACCTTGCCACTGAATATAAGTCGCTGACCCATTATACAAAAGGTACGCAGTCACCCCATAAAGAGGCTCCTACTGCTTGTACGTACACGGTTTCAGGTTCTATTTCACTCCCCTCACAGGGGTTCTTTTCGCCTTTCCCTCACGGTACTGGTTCACTATCGGTCAGTCAGGAGTATTTAGCCTTGGAGGATGGTCCCCCCATATTCAGACAGGATATCACGTGTCCCGCCTTACTCGATTTCACCACAAATACGTTAACGGTTACGGGGCTATCACCCGGTATCGCGTGCCTTTCCAGACACTTCACCTGACGCATAAATGGCTTAAGGGCTAATCCGGTTTCGCTCGCCGCTACTACCAGAATCTCGGTTGATTTCTTTTCCTCGGGATACTTAGATGTTTCAGTTCTCCCGGTTCGCCTCTTTAACCTATGTATTCAGTTAAAGATAACTGCTTATGCAGTTGGGTTTCCCCATTCGGACATCGTAGATTCAAGTGGCTCTTACTGCCTCATCTACGCTTATCGCAAGTTAGTACGTCCTTCATCGCCTCTGACTGCCAAGGCATCCACCGTGTACGCTTAGTCACTTAACCATACAACCCAAAAAAGTTTTGAGTTGATGAACAAGTCACCAAGGTTGTCTGCATTTTTATACATGTTGCAGACTCGATATTGCCGGACTCAATTTTGAATACTTACTTAAAAAGTAAGTTTCCCAAGAACACTTGAATGTGTGTTGGTTATCTATCATTGATAGATAATTGAGAACTTTTACAAACATTCTAAAAGAATGTTTTGTCAGCTTTCCAAATTGTTAAAGAGCAATGTGTTTTCTTACGAAAATCACCATTTTTAAGAACACTTAAGCAAATGTGCTTAAAGATGGTGGAGCTATGCGGGATCGAACCGCAGACCTCCTGCGTGCAAGGCAGGCGCTCTCCCAGCTGAGCTATAGCCCCATCGGTATTGTTCTTCTAAAGAAGAATTGGTGGGTCTGAGTGGACTCGAACCACCGACCTCTCGCTTATCAGGCGAACGCTCTAACCACCTGAGCTACAGACCCACTAGGTGCTCTATTAAACCGTATCAATCTGTGTGAACACTCATCGCAATAATCTTATCGTTAAGGAGGTGATCCAGCGCCAGGTTCCCCTAGCGCTACCTTGTTACGACTTCACCCCAGTCATGAACCACAAAGTGGCAAGCGTCCCCCCGAAGGTTAAACTACCTGCTTCTTTTGCAGCCCACTCCCATGGTGTGACGGGCGGTGTGTACAAGGCCCGGGAACGTATTCACCGTAGCATTCTGATCTACGATTACTAGCGATTCCGACTTCATGGAGTCGAGTTGCAGACTCCAATCCGGACTACGACGCACTTTTTGGGATTCGCTCACTTTCGCAAGTTGGCCGCCCTCTGTATGCGCCATTGTAGCACGTGTGTAGCCCTACTCGTAAGGGCCATGATGACTTGACGTCGTCCCCACCTTCCTCCGGTTTATCACCGGCAGTCTCCCTGGAGTTCCCGACATGACTCGCTGGCAAACAAGGATAAGGGTTGCGCTCGTTGCGGGACTTAACCCAACATTTCACAACACGAGCTGACGACAGCCATGCAGCACCTGTCTCAGAGTTCCCGAAGGCACCAATCCATCTCTGGAAAGTTCTCTGGATGTCAAGAGTAGGTAAGGTTCTTCGCGTTGCATCGAATTAAACCACATGCTCCACCGCTTGTGCGGGCCCCCGTCAATTCATTTGAGTTTTAATCTTGCGACCGTACTCCCCAGGCGGTCTACTTAACGCGTTAGCTCCGAAAGCCACGGCTCAAGGCCACAACCTCCAAGTAGACATCGTTTACGGCGTGGACTACCAGGGTATCTAATCCTGTTTGCTCCCCACGCTTTCGCATCTGAGTGTCAGTATCTGTCCAGGGGGCCGCCTTCGCCACTGGTATTCCTTCAGATCTCTACGCATTTCACCGCTACACCTGAAATTCTACCCCCCTCTACAGTACTCTAGCCTGCCAGTTTCAAATGCTATTCCGAGGTTAAGCCCCGGGCTTTCACATCTGACTTAACAGACCACCTGCATGCGCTTTACGCCCAGTAATTCCGATTAACGCTCGCACCCTCCGTATTACCGCGGCTGCTGGCACGGAGTTAGCCGGTGCTTCTTCTGCAGCTAACGTCAAATGATGAGACTATTAATCTCACCACCTTCCTCACTGCTGAAAGTACTTTACAACCCGAAGGCCTTCTTCATACACGCGGCATGGCTGCATCAGGCTTGCGCCCATTGTGCAATATTCCCCACTGCTGCCTCCCGTAGGAGTCTGGACCGTGTCTCAGTTCCAGTGTGGCTGATCATCCTCTCAGACCAGCTAGAGATCGTCGCCTTGGTGAGCTCTTACCTCACCAACTAGCTAATCTCACCTGGGCATATCCTGACGCGAGAGGCCCGAAGGTCCCCCTCTTTGAGCCGAAGCTATTATGCGGTATTAGCCATCGTTTCCAATGGTTATCCCCCACATCAGGGCAATTTCCCAGGCATTACTCACCCGTCCGCCGCTCGCCGCCCATAGACGCCCCCGAAGGTTTGTTTATGTCGCTGCCGCTCGACTTGCATGTGTTAGGCCTGCCGCCAGCGTTCAATCTGAGCCATGATCAAACTCTTCAATTAAAGTTTTTTGTGGCTCAATGAATACTGAATAAATTGACTGTGCCAAGACCGAAGTCTTGATTGGTCACTCAGTTCATTGAAACCAATTGGAAACCGAAGCTTCTCATTTGATTATCATCAACGAGTGCCCACACAGATTGATAGGTTTAAGTTGTTAAAGAGCTTGCTTTTCAAGAGTTTTCTCTCAAAGCGGAGGTGCATTCTAGCGATTTCGTTGTCAGTGTCAAACACTTTTTTCAACTTTCTCATTCGAGCGTCTTATCCTCTTACTGAACCGCTGAAGCCTTGTGGCGTCTGCCGTGTCAGTGAGGGCGCATTATAGGGAGTTCTTAAAACTTGGCAAGACCAAATCTTACTTTTTTATAAAAAAACGATTCGTTTGTTCACTTTAACGCCATAACGCTGTTTTTATCCACTAAACTCCTATTTTTATGGCAAAGAAATGGATATTTAATTCTAAGATTGTTTTGGACGCCCCCGATATCATATTCTCTTTTATGTTTTTATTACCTAAATAACGAACAAATTAATCATCAGAATGAAACGCATGATGTTCATATTTGAGTCATTCATATGTCATTCGGTGATCATAATAAATTGCTAGTTTCCGAGCTCTGGTCATTAAGACCTAAACATTTAATGTAAGGAAACAATTTATTATGCTCCGAATACATAACCCTTTCGCATTAACATTACCCATAGTTGCAAGTGCAGTATTAACGGCTTGCTATGATCAAAATACGACTTATTCTAATCCTGGAGTTCCAGCTGGTGTCTCATACGAACAAACTGTAGCGGAACCGACCCTAACCGGTAATGAATTAACCATTGTCGATAACCTTGCCACCAATAACATAGCTGATTCGACAGGCTTTTCAGAAGATACCAACCCAATGCTTCAAATCTTAAGCGGGTTTGATGATATTTATTTAATGGGTCAATCAGATTGGGAAGATGGGACGTCCGCAACTAATTCAACAAGCGAGATTTTTTCAGTCGTTAATTTCTCCAACGCTCATATCCTCAACGACACGGTGTGGCAAGAAAACTATGACTATGTAGCAACATTAACAGAACCCGGGGAAACATCACCAGATCTAGACCGTACTTCTCCTTCAGTTTTAGTCCATGCCTATTTAGATGATCAGCGAGAAAAAGGCTTTAGTATCACATCAGGATTAGGGCCTTTAGCGAATATTTATCGCAATGCGGCAAATTCAACCTCTCCATATAGTATCAATGATGCAGATGAGGGGACTATTGATGTGCAAACCGATGCTTCTACTTCTTACACTATTGATATCGATTCTGGGACTCTTTGGGATAGCGACCAAGGTTACGGATCACTCGCAACAAATTATGGTACTTACGGTTCTGAAGAAAATGGTGATCTTGGATATCTAGTCGATCTATTAGACGTCATTAAAAATTACGGTGTATCAACAGAGCCAGCCAAATATCATTTTCTGTCTCCACGCCCTTGGCGCATTAATACTAGTTACGGCATCCTAGATTTTACTGATGGTGGGACATCTGACAGTAGTGTTGATTCAGATTCAGTCGCTGTTGATACCGCATTTGCAGATAGTACGCTCTATGCACCAACATGTGTAGGGGCAGACGACACTACTGAAACGACAAAATACTATGAAACCACCGACCCTGATACCGGAAGTGATGATACAGCATTGCTACACCCCATCACTGCACTTATCTGTGCAGGCCGTCAAATCTATGCCTCTGATGGTACAAATAATAAAGAATACAGTGAAGCGATGGACGATGGACTTTCTATCTCGGCCTATTACTCATCGCGCGCTAAAGATGGTGCTTTCCCAAGTGGCCATACTGCAGAAGCATTTGACCGAGGATTAGGGTTAGCCTATGCCATACCATCACGATTCTCACAGATGGTCGCTCGCTCAGCCGATCTAGGTGAAAACCGTATTGTGGTTGGAATGCACTCCCCGCTTGACGTAATCGGAGGGCGTATATTTGGTACTGCCGCAACTGCTGCCGTCTTATATAACAACGCCGATGCTGCAGCTCTTGCGCTTAACCAAGCCAACTCGTACTTCGAAGAAAAGGCCAGTGACGCAGGGTTTGAATCGATTATTGATTTCGCCAATTGTGTACAAGATGATACGTGTGATGACAGTGAATATAGTGATGACTACAGCGATCATGACACCATAAAAGAAACCTATAAAAAATACATGACCTATGGCTTTACTAAACTGGATGAACCCAGTGCAGATCCTGAAGTACCTAAAGGTGCCGAAGTGCTGCTTAAAAGTCGCCAACCCTATCTAACCGCTGCTCAACGCCGTGCTGTTCTTGCAACAACCGAAATAGATTCTAACTACCCTGTTATTAATGAATCCCGCGGTTGGGGACGAATTAACCTCGTTGATGCCGCCGATGGATATAGTGCCTTTAATGGCGATGTCAATGTCGATATGGATGCTTCTGATGGTGGTTTTAGTCAATACGACCGCTGGCGTAATGATATTTCCGGAGTCGGTCGCTTGAAAAAATCAGGCACAGGGACACTATCTCTAGAAGGAAATAACTCTTATACCGGTGGCACCTATTTAACCGAAGGGGAGCTCGTTGCTGCATCTCAAACAGCATTTGGTACTTATACCGTTTATCAAAATGCGGGGACATTGACAGTTGCAATAGAGAAAGGTGCATCAGATAGCTCGCATGGCACATTATCTGTATCTGACTATGTTCAAGAGGCTGGCTCTTTATCATTGAACCTCGCAGATAATGCAAAGATTAGTGCCGATAATGGCATCTTCATCGATGGAGGCTTATTAAGCTTAACCGTGCCTGCGCTGAATTCTGCAACGACCTATACGATCATGTCAGCTGGCGGCATTTATGGTACTTATGACACAGATAATGTAACGGTAGTAGATACAGAGGGAAACAGTGATTACTCGGTGTCCGTCAATTACAATGACTCAACAGTTCGCGTAACCATCACTCCAGATAGCGGTACTCTATAAAACAATAAAAGTACCGAAGAACCAATGCTTTTTATCGAGCCTAATGCTCTATACATACAATTAGGCATAGAAAATCCATAGCCATTTTTCTAGATTGGGGAAAATCAGATAAAGATAAGAAGTTCGGAAAGGTAGAAAGCAAAAAACCCAGCCATTAGGCTGGGTCTCTTTAAATTAAAGCCTGGCGATGACCTACTCTCACATGGGGAAGCCCCACACTACCATCGGCGCGATTTCGTTTCACTTCTGAGTTCGGCATGGGATCAGGTGGGTCCAAAATGCTATGGTCGCCAAGCAAATTCTTTGTTGTTACCGCTATCGCAGCAACAATTAATTCAGAAAGCTGTCGTTCTCTACACAATCAAGTGTGTCTCTATATCGAGTCCGATACAAAACCTTTTTGGTGTTGTATGGTTAAGTCTCACGGGCCATTAGTACAGGTTAGCTCAACGCCTCACAACGCTTACACACCCTGCCTATCAACGTTCTAGTCTCGAACAACCCTTTAGGACGCTTATAGCGCCAGGGAAGACTCATCTCAGGGCTCGCTTCCCGCTTAGATGCTTTCAGCGGTTATCGATTCCGAACTTAGCTACCGGGCAATGCGTCTGGCGACACAACCCGAACACCAGAGGTTCGTCCACTCCGGTCCTCTCGTACTAGGAGCAGCCCCCTTCAATCTTCCAACGCCCACGGCAGATAGGGACCGAACTGTCTCACGACGTTCTAAACCCAGCTCGCGTACCACTTTAAATGGCGAACAGCCATACCCTTGGGACCGACTTCAGCCCCAGGATGTGATGAGCCGACATCGAGGTGCCAAACACCGCCGTCGATATGAACTCTTGGGCGGTATCAGCCTGTTATCCCCGGAGTACCTTTTATCCGTTGAGCGATGGCCCTTCCATTCAGAACCACCGGATCACTATGACCTGCTTTCGCACCTGCTCGAATTGTCATTCTCGCAGTCAAGCGGGCTTATGCCATTGCACTAACCTCACGATGTCCAACCGTGATTAGCCCACCTTCGTGCTCCTCCGTTACTCTTTGGGAGGAGACCGCCCCAGTCAAACTACCCACCAGGCACTGTCCTCACCCCAGATAATGGGGCCAAGTTAGAACATCAAACATACAAGGGTGGTATTTCAAGGTCGGCTCCACAATCACTAGCGTGACTGCTTCATAGCCTCCCACCTATCCTACACATGTAGGCTCAATGTTCAGTGCCAAGCTGTAGTAAAGGTTCACGGGGTCTTTCCGTCTAGCCGCGGGTACACTGCATCTTCACAGCGATTTCAATTTCACTGAGTCTCGGGTGGAGACAGCGTGGCCATCATTACGCCATTCGTGCAGGTCGGAACTTACCCGACAAGGAATTTCGCTACCTTAGGACCGTTATAGTTACGGCCGCCGTTTACCGGGGCTTCGATCAACCGCTTCGAGTTACCTCTAACAGCATCAATTAACCTTCCGGCACCGGGCAGGCGTCACACCGTATACGTCATCTTACGATTTTGCACAGTGCTGTGTTTTTAATAAACAGTTGCAGCCACCTGGTATCTGCGACTCTCAATAGCTCCAAGAGTAAATCTCTTCACCGTCAAGAGCGTACCTTCTCCCGAAGTTACGGTACCATTTTGCCTAGTTCCTTCACCCGAGTTCTCTCAAGCGCCTTGGTATTCTCTACCCGACCACCTGTGTCGGTTTGGGGTACGATTCCTTACAATCTGAAGCTTAGAGGCTTTTCCTGGAAGCATGGCATCAATGACTTCATCACCTTAGTGACTCGACATCGTGTCTCGGCCTTAAAGGAAACCGGATTTACCTAATTTCCAAGCCTACGCACTTGAACCTGGACGACCGTCGCCAGGCCCACCTAGCCTTCTCCGTCCCCCCATCGCAATTGTAAGAAGTACGGGAATATTAACCCGTTTCCCATCGACTACGCTTTTCAGCCTCGCCTTAGGGGTCGACTTACCCTGCCCCGATTAACGTTGGACAGGAACCCTTGGTCTTCCGGCGTGGAGGTTTTTCACCCCCATTATCGTTACTCATGTCAGCATTCGCACTTCTGATACCTCCAGCAGACTTTACAATCCACCTTCAACGGCTTACAGAACGCTCCCCTACCCAATACCTAAAAGGCATTGCCGCAGCTTCGGTTTACAACTTAGCCCCGTTACATCTTCCGCGCAGGCCGACTCGACTAGTGAGCTATTACGCTTTCTTTAAATGATGGCTGCTTCTAAGCCAACATCCTAGCTGTCTAAGCCTTCCCACATCGTTTCCCACTTAGCTGTAATTTGGGACCTTAGCTGGCGGTCTGGGTTGTTTCCCTCTCCACGACGGACGTTAGCACCCGCCGTGTGTCTCCCGGATAGTACTTACTGGTATTCGGAGTTTGCAAAGGGTTGGTAAGTCGGGATGACCCCCTAGCCTTAACAGTGCTCTACCCCCAGTAGTATTCGTCCGAGGCGCTACCTAAATAGCTTTCGGGGAGAACCAGCTATCTCCGAGTTTGATTGGCCTTTCACCCCTAGCCACAGGTCATCCGCTAATTTTTCAACATTAGTCGGTTCGGTCCTCCAGTTGATGTTACTCAACCTTCAACCTGCCCATGGCTAGATCACTCGGTTTCGGGTCTATATCCAGAGACTGGGCGCCCAGTTAAGACTCGCTTTCGCTACGGCTCCCCTAAACGGTTAACCTTGCCACTGAATATAAGTCGCTGACCCATTATACAAAAGGTACGCAGTCACCCCATAAAGAGGCTCCTACTGCTTGTACGTACACGGTTTCAGGTTCTATTTCACTCCCCTCACAGGGGTTCTTTTCGCCTTTCCCTCACGGTACTGGTTCACTATCGGTCAGTCAGGAGTATTTAGCCTTGGAGGATGGTCCCCCCATATTCAGACAGGATATCACGTGTCCCGCCTTACTCGATTTCACCACAAATACGTTAACGGTTACGGGGCTATCACCCGGTATCGCGTGCCTTTCCAGACACTTCACCTGACGCATAAATGGCTTAAGGGCTAATCCGGTTTCGCTCGCCGCTACTACCAGAATCTCGGTTGATTTCTTTTCCTCGGGATACTTAGATGTTTCAGTTCTCCCGGTTCGCCTCTTTAACCTATGTATTCAGTTAAAGATAACTGCTTATGCAGTTGGGTTTCCCCATTCGGACATCGTAGATTCAAGTGGCTCTTACTGCCTCATCTACGCTTATCGCAAGTTAGTACGTCCTTCATCGCCTCTGACTGCCAAGGCATCCACCGTGTACGCTTAGTCACTTAACCATACAACCCAAAAAAGTTTTGAGTTGATGAACAAGTCACCAAGGTTGTCTGCATTTTTATACATGTTGCAGACTCGATATTGCCGGACTCAATTTTGAATACTTACTTAAAAAGTAAGTTTCCCAAGAACACTTGAATGTGTGTTGGTTATCTATCATTGATAGATAATTGAGAACTTTTACAAACATTCTAAAAGAATGTTTTGTCAGCTTTCCAAATTGTTAAAGAGCAATGTGTTTTCTTACGAAAATCACCATTTTTAAGAACACTTAAGCAAATGTGCTTAAAGATGGTGGAGCTATGCGGGATCGAACCGCAGACCTCCTGCGTGCAAGGCAGGCGCTCTCCCAGCTGAGCTATAGCCCCATCGGTATTGTTCTTCTAAAGAAGAATTGGTGGGTCTGAGTGGACTCGAACCACCGACCTCTCGCTTATCAGGCGAACGCTCTAACCACCTGAGCTACAGACCCACTAGGTGCTCTATTAAACCGTATCAATCTGTGTGAACACTCATCGCAATAATCTTATCGTTAAGGAGGTGATCCAGCGCCAGGTTCCCCTAGCGCTACCTTGTTACGACTTCACCCCAGTCATGAACCACAAAGTGGCAAGCGTCCCCCCGAAGGTTAAACTACCTGCTTCTTTTGCAGCCCACTCCCATGGTGTGACGGGCGGTGTGTACAAGGCCCGGGAACGTATTCACCGTAGCATTCTGATCTACGATTACTAGCGATTCCGACTTCATGGAGTCGAGTTGCAGACTCCAATCCGGACTACGACGCACTTTTTGGGATTCGCTCACTTTCGCAAGTTGGCCGCCCTCTGTATGCGCCATTGTAGCACGTGTGTAGCCCTACTCGTAAGGGCCATGATGACTTGACGTCGTCCCC
The DNA here is from genome assembly GCF_015686695.1 of Vibrio nitrifigilis. NCBI lineage: Bacteria > Pseudomonadati > Pseudomonadota > Gammaproteobacteria > Vibrionales > Vibrionaceae > Vibrio > Vibrio nitrifigilis. The sequence goes on from NZ_JADPMR010000003.1 coordinate 349,249, forward strand.
ACCTTCCTCCGGTTTATCACCGGCAGTCTCCCTGGAGTTCCCGACATGACTCGCTGGCAAACAAGGATAAGGGTTGCGCTCGTTGCGGGACTTAACCCAACATTTCACAACACGAGCTGACGACAGCCATGCAGCACCTGTCTCAGAGTTCCCGAAGGCACCAATCCATCTCTGGAAAGTTCTCTGGATGTCAAGAGTAGGTAAGGTTCTTCGCGTTGCATCGAATTAAACCACATGCTCCACCGCTTGTGCGGGCCCCCGTCAATTCATTTGAGTTTTAATCTTGCGACCGTACTCCCCAGGCGGTCTACTTAACGCGTTAGCTCCGAAAGCCACGGCTCAAGGCCACAACCTCCAAGTAGACATCGTTTACGGCGTGGACTACCAGGGTATCTAATCCTGTTTGCTCCCCACGCTTTCGCATCTGAGTGTCAGTATCTGTCCAGGGGGCCGCCTTCGCCACTGGTATTCCTTCAGATCTCTACGCATTTCACCGCTACACCTGAAATTCTACCCCCCTCTACAGTACTCTAGCCTGCCAGTTTCAAATGCTATTCCGAGGTTAAGCCCCGGGCTTTCACATCTGACTTAACAGACCACCTGCATGCGCTTTACGCCCAGTAATTCCGATTAACGCTCGCACCCTCCGTATTACCGCGGCTGCTGGCACGGAGTTAGCCGGTGCTTCTTCTGCAGCTAACGTCAAATGATGAGACTATTAATCTCACCACCTTCCTCACTGCTGAAAGTACTTTACAACCCGAAGGCCTTCTTCATACACGCGGCATGGCTGCATCAGGCTTGCGCCCATTGTGCAATATTCCCCACTGCTGCCTCCCGTAGGAGTCTGGACCGTGTCTCAGTTCCAGTGTGGCTGATCATCCTCTCAGACCAGCTAGAGATCGTCGCCTTGGTGAGCTCTTACCTCACCAACTAGCTAATCTCACCTGGGCATATCCTGACGCGAGAGGCCCGAAGGTCCCCCTCTTTGAGCCGAAGCTATTATGCGGTATTAGCCATCGTTTCCAATGGTTATCCCCCACATCAGGGCAATTTCCCAGGCATTACTCACCCGTCCGCCGCTCGACGCCGTTAACGTCCCCCGAAGGTTCAGTTAACTCGTTTCCGCTCGACTTGCATGTGTTAGGCCTGCCGCCAGCGTTCAATCTGAGCCATGATCAAACTCTTCAATTAAAGTTTTTTGTGGCTCAATGAATACTGAATACATTACTAAGTAATGTTGAATTGACTGTGCCAAGACCGAGGTCTTGATTGGTCACTCAGTTCATTGAAACCAATTGGAAACCGAAGTTTCTCATTTGATTATCATCAACGAGTGCCCACACAGATTGATAGGTTTAAATTGTTAAAGAGCTTTGCTTTCAGTGCGTTAGCACTTAGGCAGGACGCGTATATTACGCTACCCACTTTGAAAGTCAACATAAAACTTTAATCTTTTTTAAAGCTTTATGGTGACTTGCTTACTTTGTAAGCAAGTGGAATTTAAAGCCTGGCGATGACCTACTCTCACATGGGGAAGCCCCACACTACCATCGGCGCGATTTCGTTTCACTTCTGAGTTCGGCATGGGATCAGGTGGGTCCAAAATGCTATGGTCGCCAAGCAAATTCTTTGTTGTTACCGCTACGCAGCAACAATTAATTCAGAAAGCTGTCGTTCTCACACAATCAAGTGTGTCTCTATATCGAGTCCGATACAAAACCTTTTTGGTGTTGTATGGTTAAGTCTCACGGGCCATTAGTACAGGTTAGCTCAACGCCTCACAACGCTTACACACCCTGCCTATCAACGTTCTAGTCTCGAACAACCCTTTAGGACGCTTATAGCGCCAGGGAAGACTCATCTCAGGGCTCGCTTCCCGCTTAGATGCTTTCAGCGGTTATCGATTCCGAACTTAGCTACCGGGCAATGCGTCTGGCGACACAACCCGAACACCAGAGGTTCGTCCACTCCGGTCCTCTCGTACTAGGAGCAGCCCCCTTCAATCTTCCAACGCCCACGGCAGATAGGGACCGAACTGTCTCACGACGTTCTAAACCCAGCTCGCGTACCACTTTAAATGGCGAACAGCCATACCCTTGGGACCGACTTCAGCCCCAGGATGTGATGAGCCGACATCGAGGTGCCAAACACCGCCGTCGATATGAACTCTTGGGCGGTATCAGCCTGTTATCCCCGGAGTACCTTTTATCCGTTGAGCGATGGCCCTTCCATTCAGAACCACCGGATCACTATGACCTGCTTTCGCACCTGCTCGAATTGTCATTCTCGCAGTCAAGCGGGCTTATGCCATTGCACTAACCTCACGATGTCCAACCGTGATTAGCCCACCTTCGTGCTCCTCCGTTACTCTTTGGGAGGAGACCGCCCCAGTCAAACTACCCACCAGGCACTGTCCTCACCCCAGATAATGGGGCCAAGTTAGAACATCAAACATACAAGGGTGGTATTTCAAGGTCGGCTCCACAATCACTAGCGTGACTGCTTCATAGCCTCCCACCTATCCTACACATGTAGGCTCAATGTTCAGTGCCAAGCTGTAGTAAAGGTTCACGGGGTCTTTCCGTCTAGCCGCGGGTACACTGCATCTTCACAGCGATTTCAATTTCACTGAGTCTCGGGTGGAGACAGCGTGGCCATCATTACGCCATTCGTGCAGGTCGGAACTTACCCGACAAGGAATTTCGCTACCTTAGGACCGTTATAGTTACGGCCGCCGTTTACCGGGGCTTCGATCAACCGCTTCGAGTTACCTCTAACAGCATCAATTAACCTTCCGGCACCGGGCAGGCGTCACACCGTATACGTCATCTTACGATTTTGCACAGTGCTGTGTTTTTAATAAACAGTTGCAGCCACCTGGTATCTGCGACTCTCAATAGCTCCAAGAGTAAATCTCTTCACCGTCAAGAGCGTACCTTCTCCCGAAGTTACGGTACCATTTTGCCTAGTTCCTTCACCCGAGTTCTCTCAAGCGCCTTGGTATTCTCTACCCGACCACCTGTGTCGGTTTGGGGTACGATTCCTTACAATCTGAAGCTTAGAGGCTTTTCCTGGAAGCATGGCATCAATGACTTCATCACCTTAGTGACTCGACATCGTGTCTCGGCCTTAAAGGAAACCGGATTTACCTAATTTCCAAGCCTACGCACTTGAACCTGGACGACCGTCGCCAGGCCCACCTAGCCTTCTCCGTCCCCCCATCGCAATTGTAAGAAGTACGGGAATATTAACCCGTTTCCCATCGACTACGCTTTTCAGCCTCGCCTTAGGGGTCGACTTACCCTGCCCCGATTAACGTTGGACAGGAACCCTTGGTCTTCCGGCGTGGAGGTTTTTCACCCCCATTATCGTTACTCATGTCAGCATTCGCACTTCTGATACCTCCAGCAGACTTTACAATCCACCTTCAACGGCTTACAGAACGCTCCCCTACCCAATACCTAAAAGGCATTGCCGCAGCTTCGGTTTACAACTTAGCCCCGTTACATCTTCCGCGCAGGCCGACTCGACTAGTGAGCTATTACGCTTTCTTTAAATGATGGCTGCTTCTAAGCCAACATCCTAGCTGTCTAAGCCTTCCCACATCGTTTCCCACTTAGCTGTAATTTGGGACCTTAGCTGGCGGTCTGGGTTGTTTCCCTCTCCACGACGGACGTTAGCACCCGCCGTGTGTCTCCCGGATAGTACTTACTGGTATTCGGAGTTTGCAAAGGGTTGGTAAGTCGGGATGACCCCCTAGCCTTAACAGTGCTCTACCCCCAGTAGTATTCGTCCGAGGCGCTACCTAAATAGCTTTCGGGGAGAACCAGCTATCTCCGAGTTTGATTGGCCTTTCACCCCTAGCCACAGGTCATCCGCTAATTTTTCAACATTAGTCGGTTCGGTCCTCCAGTTGATGTTACTCAACCTTCAACCTGCCCATGGCTAGATCACTCGGTTTCGGGTCTATATCCAGAGACTGGGCGCCCAGTTAAGACTCGCTTTCGCTACGGCTCCCCTAAACGGTTAACCTTGCCACTGAATATAAGTCGCTGACCCATTATACAAAAGGTACGCAGTCACCCCATAAAGAGGCTCCTACTGCTTGTACGTACACGGTTTCAGGTTCTATTTCACTCCCCTCACAGGGGTTCTTTTCGCCTTTCCCTCACGGTACTGGTTCACTATCGGTCAGTCAGGAGTATTTAGCCTTGGAGGATGGTCCCCCCATATTCAGACAGGATATCACGTGTCCCGCCTTACTCGATTTCACCACAAATACGTTAACGGTTACGGGGCTATCACCCGGTATCGCGTGCCTTTCCAGACACTTCACCTGACGCATAAATGGCTTAAGGGCTAATCCGGTTTCGCTCGCCGCTACTACCAGAATCTCGGTTGATTTCTTTTCCTCGGGGTACTTAGATGTTTCAGTTCTCCCGGTTCGCCTCTTTAACCTATGTATTCAGTTAAAGATAACTGCTTATGCAGTTGGGTTTCCCCATTCGGACATCGTAGACTCAAGTGGCTCTTACTGCCTCATCTACGCTTATCGCAAGTTAGTACGTCCTTCATCGCCTCTGACTGCCAAGGCATTCACCGTGTACGCTTAGTCACTTAACCATACAACCCAAAAAAGTTTTGAGTTGTACTATTTGTCTCCACTTTGAAAAAGTGAAATCAAAGGTTAGTCACCAAGGTTGTCTGCATTTTTATACATGTTGCAGACTCGATATTGCCGGACTCAATTTTGAATACTTACTTAAAAAGTAAGCTTCCCAAGAACACTTGAATGTGTGTTGGTTATTTTCATAAAGAAAATAATTGAGAACTTTTACAAACATTCTAAAAGAATGTTTTGTCAGCTTTCCAAATTATTAAAGAGCAAAAGTACATTTTCAGCACTTTCTAAAGATTTTCAGCGTCACTAATTCCAACCACATACGTGTTACTGAAGTGGTTTGGAATCCGTTTCCAAAAATATTTAGAGAGTGGTGGGCGATACCGGGTTCGAACCAGTGACCCCCTGCTTGTAAGGCAGGTGCTCTCCCAACTGAGCTAATCGCCCACATTATTTGATTTCCTGTGGAAGGAAATGGTGGGTCGTACAGGATTCGAACCTGTGACCAATTGATTAAAAGTCAACTGCTCTACCAACTGAGCTAACGACCCATGGTATCCCGTAGGGGAGTCGAACCCCTGTTACCGCCGTGAAAGGGCGGTGTCCTAGGCCTCTAGACGAACGGGACACTAAGATACTCTTTGCTTTCTAAACCGTATCAATCTGTGTGAACACTCATCGCAATAATCTTATCGTTAAGGAGGTGATCCAGCGCCAGGTTCCCCTAGCGCTACCTTGTTACGACTTCACCCCAGTCATGAACCACAAAGTGGCAAGCGTCCCCCCGAAGGTTAAACTACCTGCTTCTTTTGCAGCCCACTCCCATGGTGTGACGGGCGGTGTGTACAAGGCCCGGGAACGTATTCACCGTAGCATTCTGATCTACGATTACTAGCGATTCCGACTTCATGGAGTCGAGTTGCAGACTCCAATCCGGACTACGACGCACTTTTTGGGATTCGCTCACTTTCGCAAGTTGGCCGCCCTCTGTATGCGCCATTGTAGCACGTGTGTAGCCCTACTCGTAAGGGCCATGATGACTTGACGTCGTCCCCACCTTCCTCCGGTTTATCACCGGCAGTCTCCCTGGAGTTCCCGACATGACTCGCTGGCAAACAAGGATAAGGGTTGCGCTCGTTGCGGGACTTAACCCAACATTTCACAACACGAGCTGACGACAGCCATGCAGCACCTGTCTCAGAGTTCCCGAAGGCACCAATCCATCTCTGGAAAGTTCTCTGGATGTCAAGAGTAGGTAAGGTTCTTCGCGTTGCATCGAATTAAACCACATGCTCCACCGCTTGTGCGGGCCCCCGTCAATTCATTTGAGTTTTAATCTTGCGACCGTACTCCCCAGGCGGTCTACTTAACGCGTTAGCTCCGAAAGCCACGGCTCAAGGCCACAACCTCCAAGTAGACATCGTTTACGGCGTGGACTACCAGGGTATCTAATCCTGTTTGCTCCCCACGCTTTCGCATCTGAGTGTCAGTATCTGTCCAGGGGGCCGCCTTCGCCACTGGTATTCCTTCAGATCTCTACGCATTTCACCGCTACACCTGAAATTCTACCCCCCTCTACAGTACTCTAGCCTGCCAGTTTCAAATGCTATTCCGAGGTTAAGCCCCGGGCTTTCACATCTGACTTAACAGACCACCTGCATGCGCTTTACGCCCAGTAATTCCGATTAACGCTCGCACCCTCCGTATTACCGCGGCTGCTGGCACGGAGTTAGCCGGTGCTTCTTCTGCAGCTAACGTCAAATGATGAGACTATTAATCTCACCACCTTCCTCACTGCTGAAAGTACTTTACAACCCGAAGGCCTTCTTCATACACGCGGCATGGCTGCATCAGGCTTGCGCCCATTGTGCAATATTCCCCACTGCTGCCTCCCGTAGGAGTCTGGACCGTGTCTCAGTTCCAGTGTGGCTGATCATCCTCTCAGACCAGCTAGAGATCGTCGCCTTGGTGAGCTCTTACCTCACCAACTAGCTAATCTCACCTGGGCATATCCTGACGCGAGAGGCCCGAAGGTCCCCCTCTTTGAGCCGAAGCTATTATGCGGTATTAGCCATCGTTTCCAATGGTTATCCCCCACATCAGGGCAATTTCCCAGGCATTACTCACCCGTCCGCCGCTCGCCGCCCATAAGCGCCCCCGAAGGTTTGTTTATGTCGCTGCCGCTCGACTTGCATGTGTTAGGCCTGCCGCCAGCGTTCAATCTGAGCCATGATCAAACTCTTCAATTAAAAGTTTTTTGTGGCTCAATGAATACTGAATAAATTGACTGTGCCAAGACCGAAGTCTTGATTGGTCACTCAGTTCATTGAAACCAATTGGAAACCGAAGTTTCTCATTTGATTATCATCAACGAGTGCCCACACAGATTGATAGGTTTAAATTGTTAAAGAGCTTCCTAACCTTGCTTTATTCTCTAAAGCGCCTCGGCTAGGGGTGCGTATAATACGCTTTAAATATTTTGAGTCAAGATATTTTTCATCTTTTTCTCATTACCGCTTAACTACTTTCGTAATCCACTTTGTGATTTGTATCTCACTCCGTGTCGGTGAGGCGGCATTATAGGGAGCTATGAGATTATGACAAGTGTTTTTTAAAAAAAAGAATTTGTTCGATTAAAAAGCCATCAAAGCCTGATTTATCGAATAAAATATCAACATTTGAGGGTGGTCACAGCAATTGGTTGGAAAAAATCCAAGCATATACGTAATATTCATGTGTCTATTTTGTTAAAGCTGGACAAAAGCCTCTTATGTTTTCACAGATAAGTAGTATTCAATATGAACTCTAATAAATCGATTTTAGTTACGGTTGTATTTGCTCTAGTTGGTGCGATTGTTTTTTCGCAACTAACTTTATCCCCTGTTATTAGCTTTTTGATTGGTGTTGTTGTTACATTTTTTATATTCACTTTTGCGAACGGAACAACTCAATCACCTCAAGCTAACTCATCAACTGGCACCACAACGCTATATGTTGGTAATTTACCTTACAAAGCTAACGAGTCTAATGTAAGGGATTTATTTGCCGATTATGGTGATGTTTTTGCTGTGCGACTTATGAAAGATAAACGCACAGGTAAGAGACGTGGTTTTGGTTTTGTCGTTATGTCCTCTACTACAGCAGACATCGCTATTGATGCTCTTAATGAAGCGGATTATATGCAACGCACTTTGAAGGTTCGCGTTGCTAATGATCCTAAGCATCCAAATGGTGATAGTACTGAATAGGTAGAAAACCTAACTGTGACAAATGTTGGTTAAGTGCATCTTCTTCCCAAAGAGGTGCACTTGCAATAATCTGATGTTTCGTCTTATCTATCGTTCCCTCTCCTTCTCCAATAAGATAAGCCACTCTTCTTGCTATGGCTTCTCCCGAATCCACCAGAACAATTTGTTGTCCTAACACCTGACTGATTTCATCTTTTATTAATGGAAAGTGGGTACAACCTAACACCGCAACGTCGATTATCCCTTGTAAAGGTTTGAGGATTGCTGATAGCTCATACAGATCTACTGGCTTACCACGTAATTTTTCTTCGGCCATATCTACTAATCGAGTTGAACCGAGCAGCTCTACCTTTTTATTTAGGGAAAAATGTTTAATTAGCTCGTGAGTATAAGATCTCGTGACGGTTGCTGGCGTTGCGATAAGACCAACCGCCTTATTTGCAATGGCGGAGGCTGGTTTAATTGCGGGAACAACACCAACGACAGGGATGGAAAGTTTTGCTCTAAGGCTCGGTAAAACAATAGTGCTGGCGGTATTACATGCAATAACGACTAGATCAATCTGTTCACGCTGAGCTATATCGGTAATAAATGAGTCTACACGTGTAACTAATGTCTCGGGATCTAGCTCTCCATATGGGTAAGCTTCGTTATCAAAAAAGTACACAATATCGATATGTGGTAATCGCTGTTTAATTTCTTTATAAACAGATAGACCGCCAACACCAGAATCAAACACAAGAACTTTTGATTGCTTAACTTTGTCCACACATAGACCACTTAGTAAGAAAAAACGTCATGATCATACTCTCTCTTATCCCTATAGCAACGGTCAATAAAGGATAAAAAAACCGCCCGAAGGCGGTTAATCATTACTGCTTCATTTTAAAACGAATACGATGCTGTTGCATAATACTTACGTTCTGGTGTTATATATCCAGACGCTAATTCATACTTTTTATCAAATACGTTGCCAACTTTTCCAGACAACTTAATACCGTTAGCAAAGAGGTAATTCATAGATAAATCTACTAATGAATACGCTCCTAACTTGTCATCATTCGATGAGTCATCATATCTTTTGCCTTGGAACAAGTAATCAACATTAAAAGTCCATTGGTCTAGTTCATAAAACACATTCCATTTAGCTGAGTTCTTCGCTCGACGAGCAAGCTCATTCCCTGAATCTTTGTCCTCGGCATCTGTATAATTGTATGACAATTTATGGCTAATTGGTCCAGTATCAAATTCAGCTCCAAATTCTAGGCCTTTAATAGAAACCTCACCGTAATTTGTTGCATAATCATTTACTGTTGCAATCATATCCGTTAAATCATTTCGATATACGCTCGCTCGCAAAGATACAAAATCATAATCAGCCGTCATTCCTAATTCATAGTTACGAGACTTCTCAGGCTTAACATCCGAACTACCGTACCCAGGATAGTAGAGTTGGTTAAACGTAGGCGCTTTAAAAGCATTACCTGCGTTTGCTGTTATACGATAGGTTGAATTCAAGCGATACCCCAAACCTAATTGCCAAGTCTCGTTTTGGCCATAGCGTTGGTTATCATCACTACGTAACGCAGCTTCTACATCTACCTGTTCTAATTGATACAAAGTATTGACGTATATACCCACGTTAGAACGTGATGTTTCTGAATAATCTGTCGTAGAACTCACACTGTCTTTGTACCAGTTTGCCCCAGCACTCACTGATAGCTCATTACTAAACGCATATTGGTTATCAAAAGAAAGTTCACGACGGTCTGTAACATAACGACTTTGGGATGAATCGGTAAAGCTTTCACTTCTTACTTGGTTTGCGCTCGCTGTTAAACGAGATTGTAAAGAATCTTTATGATAGTTCAAACGAGTAACCGCATTATAAAGCTTTTCATTACTTCTATTATAATAACCGTCGTATTGAACTTTCCCTCTTTGACCTAGGAAGAAGAATCCCGCATCCCATTGCTCATTAATTCGATAGCTGACATTCGTTGTCATGCTTTTCGAACGATAGCCATCATCGTCCATATCACTGGTCTTAACGGAGTAACCATCAGTATCAACTCCTGACACACCAAGAGATAAGTGTAAATCATTGGTAACCTGATTCGAGGCTAGCACTTGGCCTGAGTGATAATTATCGCTTCCTGCTGTAGTAGAGAGTTGAGTCTGGTTACTATGATTATCAGTGATAATGTTAATCACGCCACCAATCGCGTCTGATCCATAGACAGCAGCACGGCTACCACGAAGAAATTCAATGCGCTCAACCCCTACTAAAGGAATATTGGCAAAAGGTGCCGTCCCCGTAGTGGCACTGGCAAAACGAACACCGTCTATCAACACTAAAATATGATCTGAGTTAGTGCCTCGAACAAACACACTCTGTGACTGACCGTAGCCACCATTAGAGCCAATTTGAACACCGGGTAAAGTACGTAGCACTTCAGATAGTGAATTTGCTTGCATGCGCTCAATATCTTTACGAGTCACAATTTCAACAGGCACTGTCGTTGATTGTACGTTTTGAGCAAATCGGTTGGCGGTCACTACAACAGTATCATCTGTTGAGGTTGTTTGAGCATAAGAGACGGACGCGCACGCCCAAGACGACACCACTGCCATCGCTATATAAGACTTTTTCATGACTTTTCCTAATCGCGTAAATAAGCTGAGCAGGATCTCGATGCCCTTTATTTTGCTCAGTCGTTGGCAGGTATTCGGACTTAAGAGATCTATCCTACTTACTCGACTTCCCACAATTTTCATTGCAGTGTCTTAATGAGTGTTCGTACTCTATTACCGCTGCGCGTCAGCAATCTACAGTTGGGAAAGCATACATTTAAAAAATAGATTAGAGAGGGATAACATCTTTTAAAATGGGAGTTAGTGCGTCTAAAACTAAAAATATCAGATCAATCCGTATTACTGTCTAAATTTTTCACATTCTCTTATGGTCTTTCTAATTTTTCATTCGATTAGACCATTGAGAATCATGAGATTCGCATTCTTACTTTCCCTGCAACATAGACGGACAGAAAACCTAAACCTGCCAAAAAATTGATTTTAATCAAAATCTATTCAATTGCTAGTTTAGTTGATTGAAATCAACTAAAAATGTTCATTGATTTTATCAAACCACGAACTCAACTCTGCTATAGCCAGTTCTTTATCTACTTTTTTCTGAAACTACTACCAATTTTTATACTCAATCAGATAATTTTATATCTCCTCGGCGAACGAGCATGCAGAAACGAGAGTAGTCGTGACTATAAACAAATATCCTATGAGGGACGCTAGCTCCGCTCATAAATGAATCGAATGCTGAAAGAGTGGCTTTCGGTAACGATGATGGGTCAACAACTTTCCAAGGAACATCTGGCAGTTCGAATTCTTCTAGTGTCGGCAGTAGGTTTAAGTATGGGTCAGTCATGCATTTTATCCCTGCTTATAGTGTAAGATTAATCAGTAGTGCTTAAATTTATTTGGTTTAGGTTCTAGATGATTTCAATTCAATGGATTCTCGCCACTGCCGTGATTCCTTAACACTACGCTCAAGGTGATCGTCACTTTTAAGATGCAAACCGTTTCGTCGGTTACGAGCGGCACGGTACAAGATAGCTCTGCGTTGTTTCTCGGTCATAAAACCTCCCATTCACCAATTTGCCAGTATGATTCTATTTTTGCTAGTCCTATGTTTATGAAAGTCAGTTTTGAACTTCCTAACATAGCAAAGTTCACAAAGGTAATGTGTTGAACTCTCCGTATTTATCATTGATAAGATAAGCCACTTCTCTATTGCGCGCATCCTTAGATAGTAGCAACTCAGCCATAGTTAGTAATGCCAACGCAGGTTGACCAATTTTTAAAGACTCGCCCCAAAATGGCTTTATTACTTTAAGAGGTGGCAACTCTTTATGTCCGATAGAGTACTTGACCGGTTGATGTCGGCTAAACAATAGTATCTCGTGAGGGTGGTTATATTTTGTAAGCTGAGTCGCGGCCACTTCTCCACCCCAAACATCTCCTGGCTGCAATAAGATATCTTCCCAATTGTCAACCGGAGGATAAGTCGTCACCTGATGATAGCGAGCTAAAATGTGACCATAGCTTTTCAACCATTCATAACGCAGCTCTGGCTCATTTAAAAATCTTCTTTGGCGTTTATTCTTTACTATATGGTTGTTTTCAATAAGGTACTTCATTGCCTTTGTAACCATACCAACCGAAATGTCCGCTTTAGATGCAATATTCGCATAGGTCCCATTGATAAGGCCTTTTTCAGCGAAAAGAGCAAATAAGCACTTCATGATACCGATAGTCATAAACTGGTGAGATTTATTTTGTTTTATCGGAGGTCTATTGCCAATGAATATGCATATGTCACCAGTCATTACTCTTACGTTTCCGGAGTCATCGGCATAGTTGATATTTGAGTCATGGCATAACTGCCTAAGATAATCGCTAAGGTGATTACAGAAAAGTATGTCGTTAGCTTTTGGTCGTCGTTTCAAATAGCTTTTAATACTTTCTTTACGATGTATATGAGCATAAAAAATATTAAAAGTTATCGGCTGACCATTAACTGTCATTTTAAGCTGTGGCCTACCACCCATTTTTCCATCCGTATAGACAGCGTTGAATTCTGACGGTAAGCCAATAAGATTGGGTTCGTTATGGAGTTGTTTCATCGTAAATACACGCCTCATACATTTTTCATGATTCATGAAAAAAGTTAAACTATAGAGTTTTATAGCTTAAAAACTTAAAACTTTCGAGAAAAATGAAAAAAAGCAGTAAATTTTATTGAGGAAATTTCATTAAAATCAATAGGTAGGATTAAAAACATACATTCACTACGCATTTCTTGAAAGTATGAATACAACAATAGGAGGAGTGATATTTTTATTATAATAATCAATATATTAGTTCTATTTTTAGGTCATTTTTGTCATGCTAAACCCACTTTATTTGAGAACCATTAATATTTAAATTTATTATTTAAAAATCAATTACTTATGAAAATAATAAGTAATTAAAAAAGGGTTAATTCAAACTTTCAGTACGTACTTTCAAACTTTCAGTACGCCTATTTTTATGATGTTGAGCAATAAACTAACGCTGAAAAAGAAGGCTAAAACTCTTCATAACCCAAAGAGCTCAGACAGAAACTTTAACGGTTGCCCATGTACTCAATACTATCTATCATTACCCCAGACCAAGCATACGCCCCTTGGTCTTTAAATATGAGGCATACTTTGTATGTGGGTCCGCGCAGCACTTGGTCACAGTCAGTTCGTAAGGAACAAAGGTGACATTGAGATGGCAGCGGCATCTCTGACTTACCGTTGAATAACTCTTAATGAAATCGTATTAGATCCATCTTCTATATTATCCACTACTTGTAGTGACCAACAAAAATTATCTCACGCTCGTATCCTGACAACTATCCATATCAGTTCTTGACCTACATCCCCCAACAGAAGATTATGACTACAGTTACATATTCAATCACCATTTGACGATTTTCATATCTTATGGTTTTAGTGCAACACGTAATTAACTAGAGCGCTAGCATACAATTACTTATTATCAAAGAGGCCGCAAATGAATTACATCAATAATGAACATTATCTATATGAATTAATAAAGGATTTAAGTGATGACCGAAATGCAACGAGTTATCGTGGATATTTTTATATTACTGCAGTTGTTAACGGCAATACAAAAGTAGTAGCTGATAGTATTGACTGCATGTTTATCAAGCACTTTGACCATGTTGAGGTCGATGTTATGTGGGAAGATTGCGGGTATAAGAACTACAGAGACATGGGGGTCTATGGGTTGATGCGGTCACAATATTTCACCATTAAAAATATTACGGATAACTCATTTCAACTATTGGATAGTAATGGTTCATATGAGTTAACGTTCGAATGGTAAGAAAACTAACAAATAGAATACCGAAATCGTTTGTTTCACATAAGGCTTATTGGAAGTCGATGAGACCAAAATACTTGAGCATCCATGTGTTAGGAAAACTCTAAAACTGTGGCCAATTTTTGTTGACCACTACAGGGAGAGAGTAACAATAAATCAAATCACAGACACATAACATCTATGTGTTTTTTGCCAAACTTTACGAACAAGGTTATTGGACTATTTTTCTCCACCAAGAATTTATTAATGCCTCAGTGTTCTATATTACATATAAATGATGAGTAACTCATTTTTGGGGCATTCCTAGGCACATCAAAATCTTGAATCCATATTCCGATAAGTTTCCCCTCCTTTAGTTAAAAAAACATCCCAAACAAAATCGACCTATAAAGGTTCAAATTTCGTGTAATTAATTACATTCATCAGTTTTCTTGTAGCTATTTCTCAGTCACTCATCAGTTGACAAAAAAACAATTTAGCATAAAATAAGTTTACATTTCACAACTTTTGCATAGTTTAACCCAACATACGGATAGAACGAATGACCAAAAAACCTGAATTTTATGCTCCAGACCTAACGGAAGAACGCTTGCACATATTGAGTGAAAACCTACTCGATGTGCTCGATGAGGCCCATCATTACTCAGAAAGTCCCAATGCGACGGCCTGGTTTAAAGGCACTGCAAATTATGGTTTACCACAGGGAATGCTAATCCGTATGCACTCAGACAGTGCTTATCCATGGCTCACACTTGCCAACCAAACAATGGATTACACTGCTAGAGTTGGAAACACTCTTGTTCAATTTGTTGTAGATGACCCTCACTCACCTCGCAAGCAACATCGCCTTAAACGCAATGCTGTTGAAAAGCATCAAATATCTCTTGAATTAGAGGAAGACTATGTTGATACCCCATTGATTTGGCGATTTTACTTAAATCCTATATCTAATGGTGTTGATTATTCCCCATCTATTTCTTTATTGGGTTTCAACGGCAATGGCAACGTAATATGCAGTTGGGAATACGACACAGTTGTAACTGGTCCTGTTGTTACAGACAAACCAGAGTCGGTTGAAATTGATGAACCATTATTGGTTCGTAAAAAGAAAGTACAAAAAAAGGTCTCTGATGAGTAAAAGAAATGATTTATCAAGCTGTTAATCGTTTTAACGGCGAGCAACTAAAATTGGCGCGAGTAGCTGCTGGTCTATCGCTAGCAGATGTAGGAGATGCTTTACAGGTAACAAGACAATATGCATCTAGGCTAGAAAATAATGCTTCTCCATCGGATGCACAAATAGAGCTTCTTAGTAGTCTTCTTTCAGTCAATACAAGCTTCTTCTTTAGGCCAAGAGTAAAGACCATTGAAGCTGAACAATGCCATTTTAGAAGCTTGAGATCGTCAACTCAGACACTCAAAAAAACAATAATGGCTCAAGTAGAAATGCTTGATAGTTATTTTGTTTCTGCTATAGAAGATGAAGTAGGCTTTCCGGAAGTAAGCATCTTTTCAGCAGAAGATCATGAGTTCAGGTCGATGAAAGATATTGAGCTTCTCGCTGAACGCGCAAGAAAAGAGTTCGGTCTTGGCTTAGGCCCGATATCTAACATGATAAAATTGCAAGAGAAGCTGGGTTGTATTGTTGTCAATCTTACTGATGCTGATGAACGCATTGACGCATTCTCTATATATACGTCTCGTCCATTAATTGTAAGAAATACAACAAAACAGAGTCCAGGTAGGCTTCGCTTTGACTGTGCACACGAGTTAGGCCATCTAATTATGCACCAAGGTATTGAGACAGGTTGTCGAGCCACTGAACAACAAGCCAATAACTTTGCTAGCGCATTTTTAATGCCAAGAAGCTCTTTCGTTGCAGAGTTTCCAAGAGTAAGAGGTTCATACTTTAATTGGGATGCGCTTGTTGAAATGAAAGTTCGATGGGGCGTCAGCCTTAAGGCCATTCTATATAGAGCAAAAGCTCTCGGACTGATAACTAGTGACAAAGCTAAATCAGGTTATATCTACCTCTCAAGAAATGGCTTTGCAAAGGTTGAAAGGGGCGATGAACTGATGAATATAGAGCACCCTATGATGCTTCAAAGAGCTATAGAATTACTAGATATTCACACTCTTGAAAACCTTATCGCTAATAGTGGTTTAAGCCGACAGCTTTTGAAGGAGCGTTACAGTCTAATGTTACCCCCTCCACCTTTGCGTTCCGTTTAAACTATCTTAAATGGCCAATTAGCAACCCATCTTAGGGGACACCGATTGGCCATTTAACAATCCATATCGGAAATTAGTTCAAATAATCAAAGGCCAGCTCACTTTCGAAAAGCGATTTAGCATTATCTGAATCTAAAACTTGTTTTCTCACTGTTGGCTCCATGAGATCTAATACCTTTAACTTCCCATTAAAGGCCGCAACAGATTCTATTCGACGATATTTTCTTGCATTCTTATCTGCATATTCTGCAAGTCCCTTCAACTTAGGCAAGGCATCGCTTAAGTGCAAGCTATGTGGATCGACGATATCAACTGCGATCGTTCCGTCAGGCTTTCTCGCGAAGAAGATAAAATCCGGTCTCAATAATTTATATTCACCATTATCGAGATATGCTATGCCTAAACTATCTTGGCTACCTCGAGAAGGATTTCTGTACCATGCTTCAAATCCATCTCTATTAGTCTCATGCTCTATTACCTTAATTTCCCAATCATTTAATATAGCAGGGAAAAGACCATCGTCCTTCGACATTAAATGAGAGTCAAAAGTTGGCAAAAGCACTTCCGAACCGTCAGCAAGCCTTTCCGTTGTTGGTTCCATCCATGTTTTAGGAAGAGATAGATCGACGTCCTGTGGCTCTTTACTCATCTCTCGAATTTGGCGATAAACATCTTGGCGCACGTCCGTGAGGTTCTTTATTGAAACTCGATGCTCTTTGAACCATTGATTGGCCAATTTTTCAGCTTCTGAGTTTAAGTATTCAGAAACATCCTTAACCAATCCAAGAGCTGCAATGTCAACATGAGCATCCATTAAAGCCTCTTCTCTTGAATCAGCAACTGGATTGTTATCCGCGAGGTGCTCAGCATATGTTCTGGCTAAATCTGGACTAAACGCTCGAGCTGCACGTTTGTACGCATCTTCAATTACTGCGTAATCGGCCTCTTCAACGAAGTCATCAAAAGACATACTTTTTCCACCTAAATCGGCTCTCAAGCTTTTTCCATCTACTGTCAGTACATCTTTTCTTGCTTCCGCAACCTGTGTCGAATAACGTGCGCACGCAGCATTTAGCACTTTGTGCATCTCTTCATGAGCTCTCTTTCCTGCGTTTTCCAACAATTGATCGTGCGATAACTCATGTGCCAAAGCAGTCAAACGCTTGATAGGCTTAGCAACTTTCTGCGGTAATATCTGGGAGGGGATATTTGAAAAAATTGCCCAGATATCGTTGCTAACTTTAGTGTTAGGCTCCAGCTTAACAGGATTAATAAGCACACGACGCCCTTGGATAGGCGCTTCACCTTCGCTAAAGCTCCCATGCATTAATGACTCTGCTACCGCTTCAACAGACTTCTTGTCGAAAAATGGCAGCAAACAATCCACAGCATTTAGCCTATCGTTACCAGGAATTCTACGAGCTAACGGTGTTCGAACCATTCGCCCTAGTAACTGCGTAATGTGGGTTTGATCCTTCGCATGTCTAAACGAGACCATCACTTCAGCTCGAGGGCAATCCCACCCAGTACTGATTGCATCTTTTGCAATCAGTACTCGTATTTCTGTATCATCCTGAACTCTTTCTGGTTGCGTGTAATACACTGTATGACGGCCAAAGTTCATCGTGGTTCTTTCACCAAATACATGAGCAATATTTGTATTTTTAAGATCAGGCCAACGTTCAAAAATAGTATCTAATGCACGACTGATATCATCTGGGTTAGGCTTGTTTGGTACTTGAAGTATCATCAAGGGTAACATTGGCTGAAGCCCTTCAGCAGCTGTATAATCGGCCCAAGCTTGGCTTGATTCAACAATCTTATCTGTCGCTCTTCTCACCAGAACTGTATCGAATTGACCTGCTTCATCAGGAATATCGAGGATAATCGTATCCTTTAACAATCCCGACTCTTGGACTCTCGAAGGGTCAACAACAACATTAGGTAGTGTACTTCGCCCTTCAGCTACACTCATAGCTTGATTAAAACGCTCTACTGTCGCGGAAATACCCCAAACAACAGGAATTGCAGGCACAGAGCCGGAACCGTTAATTAGTCTTTTAACAATGGTTGACTTATCATTCTGAGCAGCTTTGCTCTTAGAGCCCATACCACGATGCGCCTCATCAAGAACGAGATACAAGGTTAAATTGGGGTCTTCAATTGTGTTGCGAATCACTTCCCAGATTGTGTGTGAACGCAGATCTGGGCGAATCTCTGGGAATAACTCGTTTTGCGCAGAATTTTGAGCATCGGGATCGTATCCCCGAACTAGAAGACTGTTTTTACTCAACTTCTGAGTATTTAGAAAGTACACTTTCCCAGGCTCGAATTTCTCCAGACTGAAAGAATTCTCTACCACAACAAGATCTGTATGGTTTAGTTTGTCAGCCGCTTCCATTAAACGAAAGCGTGTTTGCTCATTCAAAGATGGATCATCACTAAACCATATAACAACCGCACCGGGGTCAGCTTCAAAATCAAATTCATCATCCCCATAGAACAATGCCTCGAATGCAGCCGCAGCCATAACTGTTTTACCTGCACCAGTGGTCGCCGTTAACGAGAACGCATGTATATCATCATCCTCATGCCAACGCTTTTTAGCTTTAGTCAAATTATTGAGCGAGTCATGTACTGCCTCACGTTGGTAATCTTTTAACGTAAATTTCACGACTTACTCTCCATTAGTGAACTGAAAATTGTTTAGATAAGCTTCATACAAGCGAACAGGTTCCACATTTTTAGGAAGATTTCTCGCTACAGACTGAAAGCGGCGATCATCATTGGTAACTATGTAAGCAATTCTCATGTCTTTACTTTCGGTTGCTCTTACACAAAACTCCTGACTCTTATCGAGATCTGCCAGCACGCCGTAAGTTTCAGCAATATCCCATCCTTGCGGGGGAAGCTCCTCAATCTGTACAAACCGGGGACATACTTTACAAAATGATCTGGAGACTTCGTTTACATAAGTTAAAACTCATAGTTAGGAGGACTAACTATGGCTTGGAAAGAGACTTGTGTTATGGATTTAAAAATCAAATTTATATCCGACTGGCTATCTGGTAGATACACTAAGACATTGTTATCAAGTAAGTATTCTATTAGTCGTCCGACTGTTGATAAATGGATTGCGCGTTATTCTCAATATGGCCCTTCTGGACTTTATGAGCGAAGTCGCCGTCCCGCTTCATCGCCTAATCAAACACCACCGGCTATATCAGACAAGTTATTGGCATTAAAAAGGTCGCATCCTCATTGGGGACCGAAAAAAATTAATGATCTCTTCAAGATAAAATACCCACGACTTCATTGCCCAGCAGATAGCACAACCGCACACATTTTTTCTCAAGCTGGTTTAGTCAAACCGAGACGAATAAAGCGTTCTGTCACTCCTTATTCTGCAAACCTGACTAAGTCGACTCAACCAAATGATGTTTGGAATATCGACTTTAAAGGGCAGTCTTTATTGGGAAACTCACAATGGTGTTATCCATTAACTGTTACTGATGATTTCAGTCGATTTTTAATTGGTGTGGACGGTCTTATGAGTACAGGTTTCCAAGGCGTGCATGCGGTAATGGAAAGACACTTTCATGAATTTGGATTACCACTAGTCATTAAAAGTGATAACGGTGTTCCTTTTGCATCAAAAGCACTGGCAGGGTTAAGTTATCTTTCAATTTGGTTCATCAAATTGGGTATCACGCCAGAAAGAATCGCAGTAGGAAAACCAACACAGAACAGCAGGCATGAACGTATGCATCGTACATTAAAAGCAGAATCAATGAACCCGATGCAGCATACGTTAGAAAAGCAACAGATGAGTTTTAATCAATTTAGAGATAACTATAACTACCTGAGATCACATGAAGCTCTAGGCAGAACAAGACCTGCAGAACATTATGAATATTCACCAAGGATTTATGTTCCCAATAAGTATGAAATCAACTACGACCTTGATATAGAAATAAGAAAAGTCAGACATAGCGGGGAAATTAAATGGAAAGGTCAATTAGTGTACGTCCACTCTGCTTTAACCGGCGAATCAATTGGGCTTCGTCAGCTTAATGATGATGTCAGTGAAGTCTATTTTTCCTTCATGAAAATAGGATTATTGGATGAAAGACAGAAGAGAATTGTTCGACTAAGCTAGGGACAGGTGTAAACCATGTCCCCGGTTTAAAACGTAAACGATGTCCACTTTGTACAAATCCTTTTACCCTTAGAGCCCGCCCTTAGCCAAAGCAGTGGTGCAATTTTAGAAAATGCTAGATTATGGTTTATTGCTATTGGAGTTTCATAGGTCAAAGTAAAAAACTCTGCACTTTCATTAAAACCTTGAGATATTGGGAATTCATCATTGAATTTGTAATCTCCTTTAATTGGTTTATCTTCAGGAGTCAATCCTGTGATAGCAGACTTAATTCGAGGTTTTGTAATGTACTCACATATACCCAGCTTTTCCCAATCCTTATCTCCAGCTCGAAGGCCTTTTTTAATCAACTGCTTTTGCTCGTCAGCTGATACCTCATTATTTGTTATCGATATACACTGGCGATTACCTCTATCTTTTCGGTTCAAACGCATTACAGCATGAGCAGTAGTGCCAGAGCCAGAAAAGAAATCCAGAACGACAGCCTCTTTCTTTTCTTCCACAAAGAACCTTAAAGCATCTTCTACTGCATAGATTGACTTGGGAAAAGGAAATCGCCTGCCAGGTATTATTTTGGAAAGAACTAGAGAGCCGCCATTTTCTGCATTGTGCGAGGGCATGTTCCAGACTCTCTTTGGTATCACACCTTTAGCTTCCACATATACGGCTTGAACTGCACCATCAGGATCGCGACCAGTCACTTTAATCTTACCTTCACTAATAGCTTTTACGGTACCACTAGGAAGATAATGAACAGAAGCTGTCTCTAGTTTTGGTTTATGGTTTCTAGTTCGTATATACCCTTTTTCAAGGTACTTTTTCGCAGTTTCAGGAGTCAACCCCCAAAGCCCCTCTTCTCCATTTGGACGAAGAGGCCAAACTGCGAATGTACCATGTGGAACTTTGACCGTCTTACGATCGATTTCATCGGAAATAGGTTCTCCTATAGAAACTAAATGCCCGGTCTCCACATTTACAAACAATGGATAAAACTGATTCGGTCTAGCACCTCTACGCGCCGTTGGCTCTCGACGTCTCAAGCCTAGCCAGTCAATTTTTTTACCAATTTTGTCTTTTGCGTTTCGTGTCTGGTCTAACATATTTTGCTCGCCCAGCCCAACAATAGATTGGCCAATTCGCACAAAATAAATAAACTCTTCCACCCGAGAAAACTGACCAGCTCGCGCAACACCTTTAGCACTTATAATAGATGTAATCATTTCAATATTTGCTTCGGGAAACACTTGTTCGAGTAGTAGCCCCAACCTAAGGTACTCTTTTTCATCAATACTTACGATTAACACTGAATCTTTAGGGTTTAACAGTTCTTTTGCTAGTTTTAAGCGTCGCTCCATAAAAGCTAACCATTTGGAATGACGATATAAATCTTCAGATTCAACATAATCGTTGTTGTATTTCCAATCTCTGGCACCAGTATTGTAGGGTGGATCAATATAAATAGCGTCAATTTTGCCCCGATGGGTAAAAGTTAGGGCTTTCAAAACATGGTAGTTTTCACCATTGATCACTGAATGAAACGGTTTGTCGCCCCCTCTCTCAACTTTCCCAGTGCTCACAAGTCCTGGATAAATCTTGTCTCGAAATTCGGCTACAACAACAAGATCAGTAACGTCCACTTGTTTAGTCTCTGGTTCCACTGCATAGCGCTCAACAAGATGAGCAACTTTTTTACCTTCCAGCATTTCAAATTGCTTCACGACCCAAAGTCTTTGATCACCTTTGGATGTATCTCCGCGGGGCGGAAGTACACGAACTTTGTCACCTTTACGCACAGGACGCTGCGGGAGTTCAACGTTTTCAGGGCGATGACGCTCGAAATTCAAACCAAATGAACGACGTGATGAAAGAGCCCTAAACTCTCGCTCTAAATCAGCGCCCATTTGCGGATCTTTTGCTTTTGCTTGGGCGATGAGGTCAGTTAATCGTGACACACCTACTCCTTAGAATTATTGTTAAAACTTTTAGAAAGTTAATTGGTATTAGCTTGCTTAAGCCACTCATCAAGTACAGACTCTAACTTAGTTAGCTGCTCTACATGTTTTTCTTGATTCTTAGCTAACTTAGTTATGTTTTGAAGCTTCCAGCGTATAGCTGGCAGTTCAGCTGCATCTGGGTAGTCAAACAGTGACCAATCAGGATTCCCTTGTTTGAATGACAACAAAAATGAGCGATCTTTTTCTGTGAAGTGGGCTTGTAGTGCAGCGACCATCGCAGGCCTTGTAGAAATTAAGTCGTTTAACTCAACGGGTTCAAAGGTCATGCCATCGAACTCAGCTTGAAACTTATCATCAAGAGGTTGCCAGTTAGGAGCCATAACCTCATTGATAGGTCTTGGGTGGCTTAGTACGTAAGTAATGAATCCAACAAAGATATCTCGTGAAATACCTTCCTCTGCAAGCAGCATACGAACATCAAACAGGTCGCGAGGGTGCTGGCGATCCATGGCAGCACATAGTTTTCCGCCATAAAGATCGGGCAGACTAACTACAGGAATCTCTGCATAACCAAACTCTTCTTCAACTGATTCTTGGACAGCTAAGCTATCTGGCTTATGCAACGTACCTCTTGCTACCGGAGAGACTTCTATTTTAATTGTTGCATTAGGACTTGTAACAACAATACGCAATTCATCTAACCTATGGTCCTGCAATACAGCTCGGTTCTCAGGTTCTTTGTTGATTAAATCGGTTATACGTTGCAATGCTGCTTTTACATTTGCTAGAGCTTCATTTCGGGGCTCAAGAGGAAGATAAGCAAGATCAATATCCACAGACAAGCGTGGAAAATCTCTCACAAATAAGTTGATAGCTGTACCACCTTTGAGTGCAAATGAAGGTTCTGTTGCAACCACTGGTAACATTCTAATCAGCAGTGAAACTTGCTTGTAATAAGGGCTCTCTCTATCCATTGTTTGCTTCTTCTTTTTTTACACTTAATATCTCTGGCACAGTGATTTGGTAACGCTCATCAAATCGCCCTTGCTCTACCACCTGACGCTTTCCTGAACCTAATGAGATCTTTGTTTCATCAATGCGCTGAGTCCACTGATGCCCATGATAATGACTCAAAAACAAAAACACTCTATTGGTTTGAACCGAGCTACTACGTTCAAGAAGAGATTGCACCTTTCTAGGGCTCAGGTTTACAAGACCTTGAAAAAGCTCTGCTGCATGCTCAAAAGAAATTTGCTTCCCGATTGCATCAGCAACCTCGTAAGCAGCAAGCTCTGGGCAACTAGCTTTTAGCTCTTTTCCTTTAACCGTAATCACTTTTAGGTCCTTGTCAGAGACAGCTTCAAGCTTATGGTTACCACAATAAAACCAATTTTGATTGGGAAATTCACGAAACCACTTAGGTAATGATTGTTTGTTCTTCACCCCTATCCAAACTTGTTCTTTACTTAGCTGTAAATAGTGACTCAGTCCTTGGTGAGTTAAACTGCTTAACCCAGCCAGATGAACACGATGGTGCAACTGTGTGTCCATCGCTTGTAGAGCATCCACCCAGCCTGGCTTAACATCATCTTTTGCGCCTGGCCGATAATAAACGCCTGAAGATAGCTTGCTAAGCCAACCACTCTGCGCATATTTTTGAGCTAAGGAATAGCTAATTCCGTTCTCAGTCAGCCATTGCTGTAGAACGAGAGATCCAGGAGATGTATGGGTAACCAGCCAGTTTATCTTGGATGACATTTTTATACCTAAAGTATGAATATTACGTAAAACGCAAACCTTTTGTTTATTCAGTATTAAATTATAACACCCTAGGTATTAAAAAAAAAAATATGACAAACCATTCTTTTACCTAGCCATATACGGGCAAGCTAACAAAAGAATATTCCTAGATTTAATGTATTCCTAACACTAGTCCAGATCTTCACGCTTTTTGAAATCAACAACATTACTATGCGCGTTCATATCTTGCACATCAATCATCAGCTCAACATGCTTTTTGTCATCAGGGATCTGTTCCCACATAGCGACAGTCATTTGATGTGTTCTTACAGCTTGATATTTGAGGAGCTCTTTATAAGAATCGAGCTTCTCATCCTTTAGTTCTAGCTCAACCTTAAGTTTTTTCATTTCATGTTTAGCTTTCAGTAGATCCTCTTTAGACTTAACATAAAGAGGATGAGCGCGAATAACAGTATCAGATACATTACTTGCACCATAAATACGCTCCGCTTCAGCGTTTTCAATCAGTGCCTTAGTTTCTGGATAACGCTTAGCTGCTCCATTAGATAATCCAGCTTCCTTCTCAACATTAGAAACAACAATCTTAAGCTTGTTCGTTTTTAGTTTTTGCTTTAACTCCCGGTTGGTTGGCTTCTGAGCAACAAGGCGTTCCAATGCATCTCTCAGTTGCTTTTCTGTTGGGTTTAGCTCTGTACTATCAACCATCTACGCCACCATTGTCGTATCGATAACTAAATTCAGCACATCTGCTGCAAACTCATACTTATCATGCTCAAACGCTAAGTCATCCATTATTTCTTCAGCAGCTTTTACTTGCATATAGTATTTTGTTGCAGAACTTGAATTTAACTCATTGTTTTCGTTCAAAAACTCAATATTTCTCGTCGCATCCATACGGGACACTTCTGCGTAAACAGCATTTTCAATAAAGTCATATTCACAGTCAACACACTCAGTTAAGTCAATATTGATACGCATTGAGCATTGAGTGTTAGTACAATACATACCAGGAGCCACAGCATGTAAATGGGCCTTACCGTTGGTCAACAGATCTATCCAGTACTCCTTTGACAGCTTACGTTTATTTACTCCATCTTCAAAATAGCTTGCACCTTCACGACTGATTGCTTGACCTTTTCCCCCTGCAATACGTTCACAGTTTGCCATTTTTTGATATATACGAGCAAAGATCTCAGCCTGTTGCGTGATCCGCTCTTTTTGAATTTCGCTGTAAATTTTTTCAAATGAAAAGGCGTTACGAGCATACCAACGTGTCATCGCCATCGACAAATGCGACAACTGTTGCTTCAAAGCAGGGAAAGAGCATAACTCATAGCCAATTAGGTAATATGCAAGTGAACGTCGCAACTGATGACACGTAAAGCAAAATCTGTCACCCAGTTTAAAAGATGTCTGGGTTGGATCAGATGTTTGTAAATAGCCCATATCATCTAATATCAGAATAGAATCAACGTTGTTTTTATTAAAATTATTTATGACACCTTTCCCCAACGCAGACTTACCTACAGACGTGAAATAGGTAACCTTTTGCAAGTTTGCGAACATTCTATGACTGTCATTTTCTGCAAACCTGTTTCGATAAGGTGTATGAATAGCATTTAACACATGAAAGGCTTTCCAACCAGTTTCAGTGGTAACAAAAACATCATTTTTGGTTTGACTGTTGAGTGTAATTTTTGATTGGCGTGTCGTTAGAAAGTAAATTTGCTCCTTGCCGGTACCTGACTCATCCCCATTTCTATCAAACTTCTTGTCCTGAGCCCCATATACAGGACTAATTCGATACAGCTCATCTATCCTCATTCCTGATAACGCCAAACACAACCACGAAGCCTCTGCACTCAGGCTAACTAAATACCGTCTAAATCTCCCCCAGTCATAGACAGTGTCACCGATGTACACATTAAAACGGCGAAATTGTGATTTTTTTAAGAGAATACGAGTTTTAAGCGAGGTGAATATTTCCATCCATCGAGGATTTTTACCTTTATCGACCAAAGCCACTCCCTCGCTTTCTAATGCTTGAGTGAATCGCTCCCAGTTTTTCTCATAACCCTTTATAGGTTGATATCTCTTTCCATTTCTTACATCTAAAAGTATCCTTTTTTCTTCATATTTATAAAAGGACAGCATCTGCTCAACAGCTTGTTCGATTTCATCCCTTAATCCATATGCTTTTGCAATCCTTTTGCTGTACTCCGTTAATGCCGCAAAATATATACGAGGAGGAATAACCAATGTTCCTTCAGTGTCATCAGGTCTTGCGTTAAACATTTTATGCGTTAGGCGATAAAAATTAACCGTAAATGGCAGTAAACCTTTTAAAGCGGGAAGATAGTTTAACCCAGTAAATACTTTGGGATCAGACATGTCAAAAAATCCATCATCAACCAAAATCTCTATATGCTCTTGGTTTAAATCTTCAAAAGAAGTAATGCCACGCTTAAACAGTTTAGCAATACAATTTCGCAAAGAATCTATCTTGCTTTTGAGAGAACTTAACTCAATATTTTGACCTGAAAACCACATATTAGCTACTGCGATACACTTCACTTGATTTACTAAATGACGTTCGTTTGGACGAAGTTCAATGACGTTCTCGCCTTGTTCTAACTTTATATGAAAATAAATGTTTGACTTATTTTTTCCTTTATAAGCAGACTGTGCAAACATCCAAGCATCTTCCCCAAACAAGATTGTCTTTCTCTCATCTTGATAGACCACCATTTTATCCAACTCTTCCCAATTACCTCGCAGTAGCGCAGGGAAAAGCTCTTGCTGCAAATAATCTTTATTACCGCCAACCGAGCGCATAACACCTAAAGTAGATTCTAAATCTTGCGAATTTTCAAACGACAACATAGATATGCGCCTTATAGATATGGGGTAATGGAAGATAACGAGTTGAAGATGGGATAACGCCCTTTTTCTTCCAGCAAACCTTCAGCCTTCTCAATTGTTTCTGATGGTATATCATCAAGATGGGCTTGAAAGCGCTCTAACTTAGCCTGAATGAGCGACGCTCGTTCTGGATATTGATCAATACCTTCACTTAGAACATCGAGAAAACTCAGCAATTTATAAATAGCGTAGGGGTCATCAACAAGCTTGGCGCTTTTGCAAAAGGGGCAAAGATCGTATTGATAACAGGTAATATCCTGACCATCTTCAATAATCCCCTTTTCTTCTGCAAATTTACGCGCCGCATAGTGCCAATCTTTTTCTGAGTTCAGATCAATTTGACCGTCACAATCAACACCGTTAGGGTTAGTAGGTCGGTTGCGTTTTTTCCAAATCTCGTATTCTAAAACAGGAATTTTTAGCTCTTGCTCAAGCGTTTTTATAGCTTCATTGCGTGTATTTCCCGCAGCGATGTGACTTAGCACCATCATTCCTTGCGATATTTGCTTACTATTTGAAACCGGATGTCCATTTCGGTATCGCCTATCAGCCGTTTCAATGCTGTGCTGCAAAATCTTTTGAGCAGTCAGCCCACGCTCTTCTGGTTTGTATTCTAAGTCAGAGTGAGTAACTCGAATTCGACTTGAATTTATATTTAAAAAGTAGTCACCATAGTCAATTCCGCACAAGTTCAACAAGTATGAGCTTATAGGCACCTTACCTTCGGACCACTGGTAAGTAAGATTTTGCCTCCCCAAAGGCAGTAGAAAAGGAGGTTTGGTTCCACCACTACGTCGCTTACTCAGACCAACTCGCGTTATACCAGGTATCGGGTTTCTCGTTGCTGCATAGAGCTCAACTAATTGAAGAAAACGGCGGTATTTAGAATCAACAGTAAACTCACCTTTTGAGCCATCAAGATATTTAAAAGAAATCGTGATATTTCCATTAGAATCTTTATTTGAATAGCTAAGTGGCATCAGTACATTTCGAAGTGAAACATCCGTCATACATGAGATAGCAGCATAAGCTATGGAAATTGCTCTTTGTGTTACAGCGCTTTTAACTAGTTCGATGACCTGCCTGTCCATTATCCATGCCCTATCCTCTCTCTGAACCCAGTTAAAAGTGATCATCTTTTGATTTTCAACAATGTCGATATAGGTTTTAACTAAGTGATCGACTAGCTCACTTCTGTTACTAGAAAGTAAATTTAAATTCCTTGATAACGCTGATAGAGCGTGCCCAATCTCCACCTTAGTTTTTTCTCCTTGGCTATTGAGAAAATATAATAAGGTATCAAACGGGTCATCACTGTACTTTTTTGATAGTAATTCAAAGGTCTGGAGAAATGTGATGCCGTCGGCTTTCCCGACACTATCTCGTTTATTAATATTAGCAACTATAAACCCAACGCTTTTTTCACTAGCTTCGGGATGCAAGTTTTCTTCTGATTCTGAAAACAACGCCTTTACGTCTTTTGATGAGCGCCCTTTATATGCACGAACTTGAGCTGTTTTCGATGTACGATTTTCTGCCTTCGATACTACTACTTTAATAGGATGACGAACCTCCTTAATCGGTGTGTCATTAAATGCGGTGTAGTAGGCAAATAAGATGTAAGCTGCAGCCATACATTGATTAAAAGGACTCCCTGCTCCATCTTTTACATCACCGCCCCCCAACTCAATTGTAGTGTCACGACCATTTACCCTATCTACGACAATGCCGTCTAAGCATCGAGGGGGAAGTGCTTCAGGGTTCTCCTCTTTTAGAGCAATAAGTTGAGTTGCCAAAGAAAAAAAGAAAAGTTGAGTGCGTCGAACTAATCCATACCACTCACTTGATATATAAGGTTGTGTTGATGCTTCATCCTTCAGAGTAGAAAAAGATTTAAGCGTGGCTTGCCACTCGGATACATCGACACCAAGCACTGAAAGAAGATTATCGAGGAACATCTTTCTACTACAAGCAGTGGATTCCAATATGCCAGCTTCTTCACCATCATAGTATTGAAAGCTATATTTTTTCTGCTCCCCCCTCTCATGAACTAAACGCCACAATTCACCCGCGTTCCCAACATAAGAAAGGTATCCAGCCTGACAAAAAGGGGAGTTTTTTTTAAAATCACAAAAAACAAGATACCGCTTTAAAACGAATAACCTAGTAAATATAGAGCTTTCACTACCGTTATTTTTTTTCTCTTGATCAACCCAGCCCTTTAGCTTTTGCATTATTTTCAAGCGAGATGGTTTTACTAATGGCCTTTGAGGATCGCACTGCTCATGACACCAATCAAGAAGATTGAATTGATAACCATACGCTTTCTCTTTTCGATGCAGTTTAAAACTCAAATCTAATGAAGTAACGTTATCTTTCGCTTTTGGTTGAGTAATGCGTTTATTTTTATTTCTAGATGCTGCTAATCGACTTTTTGCCATGCGCTCATCTCAAAACTTCTTGTGCAAATTGATTTTTGCGCTGAGAGAAATCAAACCATGTTTTATCATCATTTAGATAGTTAATGTATTTTTGAGTAGTACCAGTATTATCATGCCCCATCAAGTGTGCTAATTCGGAGATCAGCGCCTCAAAGGGCTTACCTGTTTCAATATGCTTCTTGTACAGCCAATCGGTCGCGAAAGTAGCTCGTAAATCATGCGTAACAAAATAAATATCAAGTCCACTAAGAATCAAATCATTACGTACCGTTTCCACATGCTTTTGAATTGTGTTTGGTGCGTAGATACAGCCATTAGATTGAACAAATAAGTGGTTATGACGCAATAACCCACTTTCAATAGCTTTCTTCCTGGCCTTACTTAGCTTGTACTCATACAAAAGATCCATAACGTGAGCTGGAATTTCAATCGTCCTCTCTTTTCTGTATTTGGTAAGGCAACCGTTGATTCGCTCACCAATTGGCACTTTTACAACTTCAGATTTTGGCTTCTCTACGACAGATGCTGGAAAAGTTATCAACTCCTCGAGTCTCACTCCAACCTCCGCTGCCGTGTACAACATTAAGTCCTTAGTATCCGATGAATTTTCCACATCGATATATCGGTAAAAGGCTTGTTTTTCATCTTCACGCAGGGGACGCAACTCGCGGATATCAGCGTCTTGAGGCTTTTGTTTGTTCTTAAATGGTTTGGTGAGCCCCGTCGTATATACGGTAACATCGCCGCGATAACCATTGAGATGTGAGAGCATGTTATGTTGCGCTCTCTTATTTTTGTTCTGTATACGAACTTTCTTAGCTGAAAACTCGAATGGGCGAAAAGTTTTGCTAAGTGGAACTATCCGTTGACGATGAAGATAGGTGTAGTAAGCAACTACTTTTAGTACATAGCTCGAAGCTGTATTTGGTGAACCACCGATTTTTCCATTTTCATCTTCGGCATAAATATTCTCTAATAAGTAATCACGGTATCTAACGACAGGGCTTTCTTCTACTTTCTCAGTGCAGTCAAATATTGTTAATGGGAGCTTCTCTTCAATCAAGACTCCTGTTCTTTTGTCAGTATGTTCTGGGATTTCCATACTCATCCAACGATAGAAGCTTAATAACGCATTTGCATGAGATTCAATTGTATCAACGGAAGATATATCTGGATTTGACAATAGAGAGTGCAGGTATAAATTGACTGGCACTACATTAATGCCATCTGGGTCAACTAAAATCGGAATTTTATAAATAAATGGTTTTGAATTGTCGTTTACTTCTTGGATTATCTCACCACTATCAGAGGCAACTCTACTGGTAAATGAAGGATATTTGTCCGTATTGATCCACATAAGGCAGTAATCAACACCATAGTCCTCTGGAAATGTATCACTCTGCTCAATCACACTAACACCAAATAACCAAATAATCATGGTGTTACATTATAATGCTCCATCCTATCTGTCTAATTTTTATTCATTTCAATTGTTAACTTTCGACACCTAACAAAAATCCCAACCGTAGTTCCAGATTTTCACTGGATTCCCTTTTCAGTGACATTTAGCCGTCTAGGCATCCATATCACACCAACTAATAGTGGATATTATTGACCAATCAATGAATAGTCTAGCAATAATTGATTTACATATTACGTTTCATAAAGAACTCACGAATCCATCATTGAAGTAGTGGAGACGCTCATATAACAATGATTGAGTTGAATCTTGATTCTGCCTAAAGCAACTATTTGGCAGACAGTACTGGACATGTAGGTGGGATTGAATAAAATCTGCGCTCTTAAACAAACGCACCATAAAAAGGTAACACTATGGCGACTCTTGATGTCAATCCTAACCAATACTCAGAGCAGCTCTCGGAGAAAGTCTCTCGACTCAATGAGATGTTTGCACCCTATCACGTGCCAGAGTTAGAAGTTTATGAGTCTCCAAGTCAAAACTACCGTATGCGTGCCGAGTTTCGAGTATGGCATGAGGGTGACGACCTTTATTACATCATGTTTAACCAAGACACCCGTGAAAAGTATCGTGTTGATCAGTTTCCATCAGCAAGCCAATTAATTAACCAATTGATGCCTCGTTTAATTGAAGCATTAAAACCAAGTAAAACCCTGCGTCACAAACTGTTCCAAGTGGACTTTTTATCGACGTTGAGCGGTGAAATTTTGGTCTCACTTCTTTATCACAGACAGTTAAATGATGAATGGAAAGAAGCTGCTCAAACATTGAAACAAACACTGACTGAAGAAGGCTATCATATCAACTTAATTGGCCGTGCTCGAAAAATGAAAATCGTGCTTGACCGTGACTACGTAGTAGAGACCCTGCACGTTCACGAACAGCCATATATTTATCAACAAGTTGAAAATAGTTTTACTCAACCAAACGGTCCTGTTGCACAAAAAATGTTGGAATGGGCAGTTGACTGCACTCGAGGTAGTCAAGGTGACCTACTTGAACTTTATTGTGGTAACGGCAATTTTTCTTTAGCGCTCGCACAAAATTTTGAACGCGTTCTTGCGACCGAATTAGCCAAACCTTCAGTTCAATCAGCACAATACAACATCAAAGCAAACAACATTGATAATGTGCAGATTATTCGGATGTCGGCTGAAGAGTTTACGGAAGCAATGGAAGGTAAACGAGAATTCCGCCGCCTAAAAGATAATGGTGTCGATCTTAATAGTTATAACTGCAATACTATCTTTGTCGATCCACCACGCGCTGGTATGGATATTGATACATGTAAGATGGTACAAGGTTATGAACGCATTATGTATATCTCTTGTAACCCAGAAACACTCAAAGAGAACCTAGAAATTCTCAGCAAAACGCACGACATTACTCGCTTTGCCTTATTTGATCAGTTTCCATATACCCACCACATGGAAGCAGGTCTGTTTTTAGAACGACGCACAAAATAAAGTGACGACGTTGAGAGCTTAGTAAAAAGGCATTCTGCGTATAAAAACAGTATGCCTTTTTAATAGATAGGCCGCCTTACTTAAGGAACAAATGTGCCCCTTGTTCAAGAGCAATATGTTTTGCCAACTCATGGAAATTAGCACCACTTTCGACACAATAACCAAGCAGAACATACATAGGAGATAAGTAACAAGCTTCTTGTTTTTCTGAGGCTATTTTAATTCCATATTCTAGGATTTGCTGTGCCTCTGCTAAGTTTCCGACCTCGTAATAAAGTTCAGCTCGAATTAAACAATAAAGCGAATGAGCGATTTGGTCACCACTTGATGCTAACCAATGACTGTAACCTTCTTCCACAATCTCAAGTGCCTGATCTGCACTTAATGCCTGAGTAAAAAATAGTGCCCATCCTTTAAATAAAGAGGCAACTCCCCGATAGAACGGGAAATTATTTGAATCTGCAATAGCCCATAATTGCTCAGACAGTTCGGTCACTTCATCAAAGCGCTTCAGATGGTAGGCTGACCACATCTCACCTTGTAACACGATGGAATGAGAAAAAGGATCATTGATAACCCCAACTTCATGGACACTTTTCTGTAAAAATGCTCTATCTTCGTCACAACAGGCTAAAGTGGCTGACAAGCAACCAAAACACCCAGCTAAAGCTAAAGGGTTAATGCCGATAGAGAAGTAAAATTCATCACTTTCAACTTGATGAAAGTATCTAAAAGATTCTTTCGCATTAAATATGGCGTCTTGATGTTTAGCTAACCAAAATTGGGAATTTGTCAAACAACTGTATGCAAGAGAACGACAATGATCATAATTAGATTCTTCTGCTAAGCGCAGCATTTCGTTCGCCGTTTGCTCTGATAATTCAAAATCCATCGCCATTAATTGCTTCACCCATAACCCACTGAGAGAAATACAATGTCGGTATGCAGAATGGAGTTCCTTTGCCAAAGAGATACATCGTTGATAGGCGGCCACGGTACTAAAACTTACCCATCCATCGGTAACTCGAGTGATAATGGCTTGAGTAAGATATATTTCAAATAACAGTTCTGAGTAATCTGTTGGGTTAGAGATACTGCGATAACTCTCTAATGCTTGATGAAGATATCGCTTTGCGGACTGATAATCCCCAGATGTAATAGAGGATTTACCGTTATTAAGTAGAAGTTCAGACACTTTTCCCCAATCTTCTGCTTTCGTGTAGTAATCAACATACAGAACGTTTGAGCTTTGTGTACCAAGTTTATCTTGAGATTCTAAATAATTGGCAATCGCGATATAGACAGTCTTCTTGTCTTCATGGTCCAGTTCTTTCTCCATCAAAGGACTCAGAAAAGGATGACCAAGACTAATCACTTTAGCCGCAGATATTCTAATCAGTCTCATATTGACCAATGTTTCAAGTCCTATTGGACCAAAATCAGTCAGATTACTGATATCATTTACCGTTAAAGGGTGATTTGCTAAAGCGATGAAAGAAAGCACCTTATTCAGCTCAGGTGATAAGCTATTCAATTTACTGTGCAGATAAAATGAGATATCCGTAGGAATTCGCTCTTCTTTATATGATTGAATAAGTTTATACAAATAATAAGGGTTCCCTTCTGCACTCACTATACATGCACTCGCTTCCGATTCAACATGGCGATCACTATCGAGTAGATAGACCATATCTGTGTTAGATAGCGGCATAAGAGGGAGATGCGTCACTGAAAAGTTCAGAGTACTTAGTGTTTCTACATACCGAATAGCAGCATCAGTTGGTAAGTAAGTCACTCCCAAAGATATCGGTAGCTCTCTTAAGCGACCCAAAACACGGCATATCGTCGCTAAACATTGCTCATCAATTAAGTGAAAATTATCAAGCGAAAGAAAAACAGCACCGATACTTTCGGTATGGGTCACTAGAGCATCAATTAACGTATTTAGATAATCCTCACTATCCACACTCTCTATAGAAGGTTCCAGTGTAAGATTAAAAACATCACCTAGGGCAGAAAGAAAAAAGTGGCTTGGAGACAATCCAAAATTGAAATCCAACTTAGCTATTCGCCAATCTTGATGTGCGAAAAGACTAGAGAGAGTATGCAGCATATGACTTTTGCCAATACCCTGCACGCCTTGAATAGCAAAACACACATTTTCTTTTTTTGTTATCACATCATCCACTGAATAACGTAATAATTGCAGCTCATGTTCTCTACCAAATGTTTTTCCGTAACTAACATCAACTTTATTTAAGAGCGTTTTATACCCATTAGACGAAAGCAATTCTCCATATAAAAAGTATGGCTTGCTAGCTTCGGCCAAAGTGTCAGAGACCACAACTGCTGCTTTTTCCGGCAGCGCTGCCAGTTCAGACATTCTATAAATGTATGATTCATCTAAGTGCCAACGATTATCATCGGGTTGCTGAATCACCGTTTGTGTGGACACAATCGCTTTAAAATATTGAGAAGAACGACGAGAAAGGTCTATCAAATCACTCTGTAGTGATAGGTACAATTTTTGGTCATCATCGATACAAGGCAAAATAACAACTAGAGTATTTCCTAAGTGCTCTAGCGTCATAGGCTCCAAGTGAGAAAAACGATCTAAAACATCATCCAATATTAATTTAGAGCCTGTGCGAATCCAAACAGCTAGGCACTCTTTGTTGATGCGAGGTAAGAGTATTTGGTTTGTATCCGTTTGACTTGTTAGCAGTAATTCTTCAACTGGTACTGAAAAGAAATTGGCGAGACGAGCGATGGTTCTACGACTTAATGCACTTCCTATCTCAGCTCGTTTAATGGTAGCAATAGATACACTACAACCTTTCTTTTGGCTGCATGCTTGCTCTAACCCTTCCTGGGATAAAGCACGCTGCTCCCTTAATTGCTTTAACTTTTGACCATCAATAAAGACATTACCTGCCATTACCTTTCTCTAGAATAATTATCATATGAGAATCTATAATAATTAAATGCCTTCTATTTTCAAGCTTATATATGAATTACGTTGATAAATTTAATAATATTAACCTAATATGGAATTAGTTAATGTTAATATTCATTAATAGAATAAACCAAATGATAAAATATTCAGAATTGTTTCAATATTGATACTAAAGCTATTGTTAAGTAGAGGTAGTTATCAGTATTGTCTAATGTCACAGAGTAAGCCAAAAAGTAAAAATTTACTTACCCTGTGAGTTTTTATTACGTTACAGATACAAAGTAAAAGATGTATTTATAGCTAATAAAAATGAGCTTTTAGGTAGCTCGTTTCTTTCATTCAGCAGATGAGATATATGGATAACTCACCCCACTATGAGATAGTTTGTTTTTGACCAACATGATTAAGTAACTAATAGCACAACGGTTTGGATCCATCACAGGCACATACACACCGTACTTAGCACTTAGCTTCTTACTGAGCTTTTTGGCATACCCAGTAAACCCCGTACACCCAAACATAATGCTATCAGCACCATCTTGGTCTATCGCTTTACAGGCTAACTTAAACAAATCATGTAAGATTATCTTTCTTTCGTGGCATGTACTGCCTTTAAGGTCATTAACACTTTGGTCTAGTGGTCGTATCGATGCTAGGTTTTCTGTTACTCCAAACGCTCTTACATGCTCATTTTGCAGATCAACCACATCACTAACTGTAAGAATGGAGACCTTTTGACTCAAGAGCATCGCCGTATAAAAACTTGCCCGAAATCCCCCAATAACAGGAATGGTTACCGCTTGTCGTGCAGCTTCGACCCCACACATATCCATATCAGTAACAAATACCCCATCGTATCCCTCTTTTTCCGCTTGAATGACTTTTTCAACCACATAAGGGGCATTATTCGTTAAATCAATTCGAGATTCGATAAAGGAAGAACCATGATCTATATGTTCTAGATCAATCGTAATATTTTTAGTTCTAAATTTATCAACACTATCAGAAATTTGATCAGTAAATTCTTTGGTCTTAACTGGAATAATAATTTTTAATTTCATTTAATAATATCCATTATTAATTCGTGATTTTTATTGGTGAATGATAGTCACCAAAATAATTAAACTTTTTAAATATTTCCGCGAAATTATCATGGAACCATTTTTGATCAATTTGTTTAGCACAATTAACAGTATAAATTGCCATATTTCTTAATCGATAATCAGTTGGTGTTGTTTCCCATACTTCCATTATCTCATCATTACTTATTAACGATGCATCACTAGAAAAACAACAAATTGAATCAGGGGCCATTGCTATTGGTGTACCTAAATTATCAGACCAAAGAAGCAAATTTTCATTTTGGGAAATAACGAAATATTTATCTCCATTATCACTTTGGTATTCTTGAACACCCCAATCGAATCCATTTTCAGTTTTATCTGTAATGCTGACTAATCTTCCTTTCATAACACACTGAGCACCAGGAAGACGCTCAATCACATCGAAACAAGAACCACTCTCTTGTACACTCACTTTAATGTTTTTTCCTAGATCTTTTGCTTTCATCAACATATCGGGTACCGCAGCATTATCCTGCTTTAGTTGGGAGCCTTTCATGGCGAATGACGACAGTGATGCACGCTGATCAAAACTGGTTGATTCACTGATAATCGCTCTCGTCATAGCATCGACATCAGAACTTGAATTACATTGGATAGTTAACACGCCACCATTGTCTTTTAGCGAATCCTCGGAGGTCAGGACACAAGGGGATACTGGGATTGGCGCATTGAGTTGGGGATTAGCAAACGTCGATAATTGTAAGCATGGAAAGGCCCTTCCACCTCCATCACCATTGATGATTGGGATTTTTTTATGAGCAGCGACCAATAGGCTCATACCATATGCAATAGCGCCAGTTTCAACAGGAGATAACGCAGAAAATTCCTTCTTTAAAACTTCTTCTAAGGCTTCAA
Organism: Vibrio nitrifigilis; assembly: GCF_015686695.1. NCBI lineage: Bacteria > Pseudomonadati > Pseudomonadota > Gammaproteobacteria > Vibrionales > Vibrionaceae > Vibrio > Vibrio nitrifigilis. The sequence goes on from NZ_JADPMR010000003.1 coordinate 386,421, forward strand.
ATGACGTAACAGGAGAACTGCCATATCCTTTTTTCAAAAACTGTTCCGGTGCGCCCATGGCAGCCAAAACAGGAAGCCAATCCTCATCTTTAACTTCATCAATATCAATGTACTTAACTCGAATTTCTGAATTTGATTTTTCTTTAAACAAATCATCAATTCTATCTAGCAATGCTTGACCATTTTTTAGTGCACCACCTCCCCCGGATGCATAGAAATGAGCACCTAAAATAATATTATTCAAATCTTCTCGATTAAGAACACCATGAGCCATAAATAAAATCCTTCTTATTTTTAATGTGTGAAATCACAACGTTAAAGATATGTCGAACTCAATACAGTATCAGCCTGGTATCAATTCGGTATCAATTTGGTAATTTAGGCAAAATAATGTCCGGTTAGGTAATAACTATTGGATTCAAATAAAAAAAACGAGCACTGTGTGCTCGTTTTTTATTGGTCATACGATAGTCAATTTATTTAACTCAGTCGGTATCTTTTTTCTTCGGAGTAAGAAACCCTAATTTTTTCCCAATCCATAAAACTAGAACCATCAAAATAATCAAAGATAAAAAGTTACTTCCTTCTTGTGGATATTGAGCTTTAATAAAAGCAGAATGTCCTACCGCCCCCACAAAAAAACATGCTAACCCAACCAAAGGAATATCTTCAGCGATTGGATTACGTAAATATTCTTGATATAAGGCCTGCACTGACAGTACGAGTGCTATTAATGGAAAAATTGAGAACGTCACTTCGCTCATCATTATCCAAGATAAAATATAATCCCCACACATCCCTGCAATCAGAGCGAGGACTAAGGTCTTACGTTCAGAACCATGATTTGATGTGTCATTTTGCTTCGACATGCAATTCGCCTTTTCTTTGGTGATGTTCACGTTCCTTACGGTACCAATGCGCACCTTTGGCAATCATCCGTAATTGTTTAATTAACCGACTAGCAAGTTCATCCCTTTCTTGACGGCTCAAGTCTAATGCCTCTGCTCCAGAACTGAATACCAAAGTCACTGATGCTTCAGCCTGTGTTTCAGCTTCTTCACGACTCATTCCCGTCGCAATCAAATACTCAGCAAGTTCAGCAGAGAAATGCTGGATTTCTCTAGCTACAGCAGCACGAAATTCAGCAGAAATACCAGAACGCTCGCGCAATAACAGTCGGAATACGTTCGGACTGTTAGAGATAAATTCCATAAAAGTTTCCACGGATGTACGAATAACGCTGCCTTCTCTGACAATTCTCTGCCTCGCTTGGCGCATCAACTGACGCAGCAATAGGCCACCTTCATCCACCATCGTCAGCCCAAGCTCATCCATATCTTTGAAATGGCGGTAAAAAGATGTAGGTGCAATTCCAGCCTCTCGAGCTACCTCACGCAAACTTAAATTTGAAAAACTGCGTTCAGCACTTAACTGACTAAATGCCGCATCAATTAATGATCGACGCGTTTTCTCTTTCTGCTGGGCACGAACTCCGGTCGCTTTCATAGAAACTACAATCTCAGTTAACTCTCTCTGCTCCATACTATAACCTGATTGCCCATTTTGTCTAAGCATCAAAACACACCCTAACAAAAAGACATCCGATTTGTTCGATCAAGCCGAAAACCTTGCTCACAAAAAAGCATCCCATCACGCTTTACACTATTCTTTAAATAAAAGTATTCGCACAATGACCGCGTGGCAAAACATCACGCAACGTGATCCCTTCCACTCTGTCAGCAAGGCTTAGTGCCACTTAGGAATAAGGTAAGTTACACTATTAATACAAAATATTAACAACAATAACGAAGGGATTTTCAATGGCACAGAATAATCATTTTGACGTGATTGTAATTGGCAGTGGCCCAGGCGGTGAAGGTGCTGCGATGGGGCTAGCGAAATCAGGGAAACGCGTTGCTGTGATAGAAAAAGAACACAGTGTCGGCGGAGGTTGTACTCACTGGGGAACTATCCCATCGAAAGCATTACGTCACGCAGTAAGCCGTTTTATTGAATTTAATAACAACCCTCTCTTTTGTAAAAATAAAACCAGCTTGCACGCTTCGTTTTCTGACATTTTAAATCACGCCAAAAGTGTTATTGATAAACAGACTCGTCTACGCCAAGGTTTCTACGACCGAAACCAATGCACCTTACTATTCGGTTTAGCAAGCTTTGTCGATGAACACACTATCAATATCACGGCAGAAGATGGCAGTAGTGAGCAGTACAGTGCCGATCACTTTGTGATTGCAACCGGCTCTCGTCCCTATCAACCCAAAGATATCGATTTCTCTCACCCAAGGATTTACGACAGTGATTCCATTTTGAGTTTAGAGCACGACCCTCGCCACATTATTATTTATGGTGCAGGTGTTATTGGCTGTGAATATGCGTCGATATTTCGTGGTTTAGGTGTAAAAACTGACTTAGTAAATACTCGTGATCGCTTACTTTCTTTCTTGGATAACGAAACTTCCGATGCTCTCTCTTATCACTTTTGGAATAGTGGCGTTATCATTCGTAATGATGAGATGTATCAAACAGTTGAAGGTAGCCAAGATGGCGTAGTTGTGCATTTAAAATCGGGCAAAAAAATGAAAGCCGATTGTATCTTGTTTGCTAATGGCCGCTCAGGAAATACCGATAAACTTAATTTGTCTGCCGTTGGCCTAGAACCTGATTCACGCGGGCAACTGCAGGTAAATAAAAGCTATCAAACTAACATTGAACATATTTATGCGGTGGGAGATGTCATTGGCTACCCGAGCCTAGCCAGTGCAGCTTACGATCAAGGGCGATTCGTCGCACAAGATATTGCGTTTGGTGAAGCATCAAGCCAATTGATCGAAGATATTCCTACCGGTATTTATACCATTCCAGAAATAAGCTCTGTGGGTAAGACAGAACAAGAACTGACAGCAGCAAAAGTTCCTTACGAAGTAGGACGTTCTTCGTTTAAACATTTAGCGCGAGCACAAATCGCTGGGAAAAACATTGGTAGCTTAAAGATTCTTTTTCATCGAGAAACCAAGCAAATCCTAGGCATCCATTGCTTTGGCGAACGAGCTTCTGAAATTATTCACATTGGTCAGGCAATCATGGAACAGAAAGGGGAAGCGAATACCATTGAATATTTTGTAAACACGACATTTAACTACCCCACCATGGCTGAAGCTTACCGTGTTGCTGCACTGAATGGTCTAAATCGCTTGTTCTGAAGTTTACATTTCCCAAGTAACCAATAAAAATGCAGCGTTTTTTCGCTGCATTTTTCTATCCGTTACACTAAGAAACGCTGTGCTTTCCACTGCTGTGCCATTACCACAGCTAAAGTCAGCCCCCGTATTGCCATAAAGGTTAACATCGATAACCACAATCCGTGATTTCCCCAACTTTGGGTCGACCAGAAAAGAATAAAAAAGCTCGCTGCTGCAACAAACATACTATTGCGCATCTCTTTTCCTTTAGTTGCACCAATAAATACGCCATCCAGCAAATAACACCACATGGAAACCAACGGCATCGCAACCAGCCAAGGCATAAATTCCATAGCCTGTTGATGCACGTTAGGAATATCGGTTATCAATCCTACTAATCCATCACCGCATAATCCAAACACCATGGTGAGCAGTGCACATATCAGTAAGCTCCAAAATACGGTACCAATCATTGCCTCTTTTAATTGGTGTTCACTCTTCGCTCCAATTGACTTTCCGACCAAGGCTTCCATTGCATAAGCAAACCCATCCATTCCATAAGAGATGAACATGACAAAGCTCATCAATACCGCATTAGCAGCAACGGTCTTGTCTCCCAAAGCTGCACCTTGAAAAGTCATTAAACTAAAAACCACTTGCAAACATAACGAGCGCAGAAAAATATCACGGTTTAATTTAATAAAACGCACTAAACCATGACTCACCTGCCCCCATACGGATTTTGGAGATGGAAGATGGTGTGAAATCCAATAACGTACAACGCATATCAGCGCAAATATGGTTCCAACATAATCAGAAATAACAGAAGCCAAGGCGGCGCCTTCCACTTTCCAATTCAAGCCAACAACAAAGAGTAAATCGAGAACAATATTAACAAGGTTAGTAATGATCACCATCCACATTGGAGCGCGCGCATTTTGTGTACCTAATAACCATCCCAGTAATACGTAATTAGCTAAAGAAGCTGGGGCGCTCCATACTCGAATAGTGAAGTATTGATAGCCGTAGTGTTTGACGTGTTCACTAGCATCGCTCCATTGAAAAATGAGATCAGCGATCACTCGGTGAAATAGGAGAAAGACTGTGGCAAATCCGATTGCCATAATAAGCCCTTGCAACAAAACTCGAATCAACTGTTTTGGGTCTTCACTACCGACGGCTTGAGCGGTTAACCCCGTGGTAGACATCCGCAAAAAGCCAAGTAGCCAGAGCGTAACACTGATCATCGTGCTGCCTAAAGCAACCCCACCTAAATACCAAGCATGGTCTAAATGGCCAATAACAGCCGCATCAATTAAACCTAATAGTGGAACAGTGATGTTGGATAAAACCATTGGTACTGCAAGCCAGAGTACCTGTCGATGAACAGTCCTATTTGATAAAGTTTGAAGAATGAATTGCACACTTTGCCCTCTTTGTTAGAAGGCAAAGTGTAACTAAGTTAATGCTAATGCTCTATCCCCAAGTTAGATCAAGATGCTGTTTCAGCAAGAATGTATTCATTTCTTTAGGAGGAACGGATTTGCAAATAGAGTCACTCTACGTAGGAGCTATTACTCCTACGTGACCGACCTTTGCTCACTGATAGCGCTCTGCATCGCAAACCTTAAGGTCATTTAAAAATATGGTAGAGCTTGATTACCAACGCAATATTGTAACAACTGGAGTAAAACGCAGTTTATATCGGCCTAATTTACGCAGTGTGCGTTGCCACAGTTTCCAACGTGTACAATGCCTATCAAGAGGTGATAGTGCTGATACGGACTTTAACCAAGGCAAGCATTTCAACATCGCATCACAAACAGAATCAAATCCATGCTGATAAATACCTGAGCCTAATTTTTGGCCAAGCTTAGTCGATGTTTTGTCACCAGCCAATACTACACAAGCAGTCGCCGTTGAAAAATTGAATCCTAGAGCATGAATAAAATGAGCCACTTGCTCGGCATCACAATCTAATAAAGCATGTTCACATAATACTAGAATCGGCGCATTTTCTGGCACAGGCAGATCATCGAACCAATCTAACTCAGTCACACTGCCGCAGAAATGCTGATACCGTTCACTACGATGAAAAAGCTTTTGCCGCCACAAAAGGTTCTCTGTGATATCAAGCTCGACCCAATGACAGCGCCCATTATCAATCCGATAAAATCGAGTATCTAACCCCGCACCGACATTCACAATCCAGCCATCCGGATGTAGTTCTAAGAAATGTCGTACCTGCTGATCACACACTTGGGCTAATGTTGCATGCAATAACTGCTTTTGATCGATGTCACCAGAAAGGCAATCAGGGGCGAGTTGGCAACGCTGACAAGCAGTCGCTGCGATAGGATCGTATATAAGTCCGTTATCAACCAAACTTTCTCGACTACGCAACCATAACGGTTGTACAAGATTGGTTGGGATCTGATAACGCTTATTTGTAGGAGTTGAAGCAGCACACATTATCATCTTCCTTATAGGGCAACAGAAAGATGATAATGAATATCAATTAGATTTACAAGTTATTGAGAATAGATCTCAAGAAGATTTTACATCCAGTCAGTATTACGAATAATACCTACGGCAATCCCTTCAATCGTTAACTGCTGACAAGTGAGATCAACTTCAATCGGTGCGAAATCGTCATTTTCTGCATGTAGTAACACCGTAGAGCCTTTGCGCTCTAAGCGTTTCACTGTGACATCATCTTCAACACGAGCCACCACAACCTGACCATTACGAACATCTTGCGTTTTGTGCACAGCTAACAAGTCACCATCCATTATGCCAATTTTTTTCATACTTTCGCCATGAACACGAAGCAAGAAATCAGCATTAGGTCGGAACATTGCACGATCAACTTGGTAATGTGCTTCAACATGTTCTTGAGCCAAAATAGGTTCGCCTGCAGCAACCTGACCAATAAGAGGTAAACCTTGTTCTTCTGGAGTATCATTGGCTGCAGTATCCAACAAAATACGAATACCTCGAGAGGCACCAGGGACAATCTCAATCACTTGCTTACGAGCAAGTGCTTTTAAGTGTTCTTCCGCTGCATTAGCAGAACGAAATCCTAACTCACGGGCAATCTCTGCGCGAGTTGGCGGCATTCCTGACTCTTCAATTTTAGTTTTAATCAGATCGAAGACTTGTTGTTGGCGTGGCGTTAACGGCTTCATAATTCACCTGTCTGTTTATACAGTTGCCTGTGAGTATATCCAGTATTTGGTTAAATGCAAAGCCAATTGCTCATTTTTTAGATAAAGAGGATACCAACCCAAACAAAAGCCGTGATGACCATCATAATCAGCACAGCAGCCGACCCCATATCTTTCGCTCTACCAGCTAGTTCATGGTATTCACTACCAATACGATCAACCACGGCTTCAACTGCACTGTTGAGTAGTTCAACAACCATAACCATGAGTAGCGAACTAATCATTAAGATACGTTCAACATGAGTCACATCCAACCAACATGCGATTGGGATTAAAATACAAGCTAATAAGACTTCTTCTCTAAAAGCTGCTTCGTTTTTAAATGCAGCTTTTAACCCCTGAACAGAGTATCGACTCGCTTTAATTAAACGTTTCAACCCTTGTGGATTTTTTGTACTCACAGGTGCTCCAAGGCTATTTGCAAATTTATCATTATGATTAGACGCTCGAATCATCAATTAAGTTAACAGGTTCGACCAGCTCTGTTATTCTTAAAACTCAACAATTATAAATCAGTGATGCGTTCTATCTCTCAACCACATCGATGGTGAATGTTTGTTTAATATACAAAAATGGAACGCTTAAAACTTACGACTATTTCTTGAGGCTCAGAACTCTTATGTCTTCTGGACACAGCTTAACTCGTTCATTACTCAACCTACCGTTAAAGATATTGGTGAAAGGAAATGCTATTCCATCAAAGCCCATTGATGATTTAGGGATCAATGTTACCAAGCCGATCGTTTACGCACTACCTTTTCGTTCCAATGTAGATTTAGTGACACTTCAGCGCTTCGCAATTGAGGCTGGACTCCCCGATCCGCTACAACCGCTAGAGATTAATGACCATCAGTATGAACGTTATGTATTTATTGGCTCTCGCCCTAAGTTAAGAAAAGCAGATAATCATATACCAACAACATCAATTCAGCTGTTCTCTGAGTTACTACAACAACATAAAGTAGACTCTGAACTTGATGTTCAAGTGATTCCTGCCACTGTTTTATGGGGTAGAAAACCGGGAAAAGAAGGTGAACACAAACCCTATTTACGAGCCTATCGTTCAGGACAAAAAGCCAAAGTAGTACTCACTTCAGGTCGAGACTGTATGGTTAGGTTCAGCCCCGTCGTATCCCTACGCTATATGGCAGATAACCACGGAACAGATGAAGCGATTGCATTAAAGCTAGCACGTGTCGCCCGCATCCATTTTTCACGTCAAAAACTTGCTGCGTCCGGCCCTAACCTGCCCGAACGTTATCAACTGTTTGAAAGGTTAATGAATTCTCCGGCGATCAGAAAAGCGATTGCAGATGAAGCCAAGAGTAAAAATATCTCAGAAGAAAAAGCTCGTCATGAAGCGCAGAAGATTCTCGATGAGATTGCAGCCAAATTCTCATATTCCTTAGTTAAAAAAGGCGATCGCTTACTTGGATGGCTATGGAACCGTATTTATCAAGGTTTAAACATCAATAATGCAGCGACAGTTCGTAAACTCGCTCAAGATGGCCATGAAATTGTTTACGTACCTTGTCACCGTAGCCACATGGACTATTTGCTGCTGTCTTATGTTTTATTCCATGAAGGGCTAGTCCCTCCACATATAGCTGCAGGTATTAATCTTAACTTTTTTCCTGCTGGCCCACTGTTTCGTCGTGGTGGTGCTTTCTTCATCCGCCGCAGCTTTAAAGGCAATAAACTCTACTCTACTATCTTTAGAGAATATTTAGCAGAGCTGTTCACCAAAGGTTATTCCGTTGAGTATTTTAGTGAGGGAGGTCGTTCGAGAACTGGCCGTTTATTACCCGCTAAAACCGGCATGCTCGCCATGACAATTCAAGCCATGCTAAGGGGGCTAAATCGTCCGGTGACGTTAGTACCCGTTTATATTGGCTATGAACACGTTATGGAAGTAGGCAGTTACGCAAAAGAATTGAAAGGCAGTCGCAAAGAGAAAGAAAATGCTGGCCTCGTATTACGTACCGTAAGAAAACTGCGCAATTTTGGCCAAGGCTACGTTAACTTCGGTGAACCTATTTCACTTAATCAATTTTTGAATAAAAGAGTACCTGATTGGACCCAAGATATTGATCCGATGGGAACAAGTAAACCTCAATGGATGACGCCAACGGTTAATGAGTTAGCCAATACAATGATGACGCGTATCAATAGCGCAGCGGCAGCTAATGCGATGACATTATGCGCCACAGCTCTCCTTGCCTCTCGCCAAAGAGCGTTATCACGCGATAACCTGGTTCGGCAAATCGACTGTTATTTGGATTTATTGCGCAATGTTCCTTATTCGAACACCTGTACAGTACCTAAAGAGGATGCCGTAAGTTTGGTGCGCCATGCCGAGTCGTTGGATAAGTTCATCATTGAATCGGACAAAATCGGGGATATCATCTCCCTTGATCGCAGCCAATCTATTCTGATGACTTATTATCGTAATAACGTTATTCATCTATTGGCACTGCCATCTCTCATTGCTCAAATCATCATTCGTCATCAACGGGTGTCAAAACAGCAAATATTTAAAACCGTAAAGCATATTTATCCTTTCATTAAACAAGAGTTGTTCATCCACTATCAAAACGATGAGCTAGAATCTGTGGTTAATGCTTATATTGATGAATTAGAGAGACAGGAATTAATGACGGTATCTGGCGACCAAGTTCAGATAAATCAAAGTAATACTCAAACTTTGATGCTGTTAGGTCGTACAACATCAGAGACACTGCAGCGCTATGCAATTACGCTAAATCTATTGGTCAAACATCCAGAACTGGGTAAAGCAAACTTAGAACGCTATAGCCAAGAAGTCGCGCAACGTTTGGGCCGACTGCATGGCATTAATGCGCCTGAATTTTTTGATAAGGGTGTGTTTGCTAGTTTATTCATTACTTTAAAGCAACAAGGATATATAGACCAAGAAGGAAATAGCCAACAAGAGCAAAGCTTAAGCTTTGCGAAAGAGTTATACCATTTGCTTTATCCGGAAGTCAGATTGACTATTCAGGAGAGTATTTATCAAACTGAGCTAACGGATATGTAACTGTCACGATTTTCTAAATGACATGAATCACTTGTGCATAAAAAGACAAAGCCGCTCAAATGAGCGGCTTTGTTATAAACAATAAAACGGTTAAATTAAGTAAGCAATCAACAAACCGATGCAAACTGCGATCCCAACATAATTGTTATTTAAAAATGCAACAAAACAAGGATCACGCTCTCTATGGCGAATTAAATGCTGCTGATACACGAACAAACCACCAGCAACTAACAGAACCCAATAATAAATAACACCTAAGTGTAACTGGCAGCCTAAACCAATCAACATGGCCAGTGTTGCTAACTGCAGTAAGCCTATGATCAGTTTATCAAAACGACCAAATAGAATGGCCGTTGATTTAATACCAATCTTGAGATCATCATCTCTATCTACCATCGCGTATTGGGTGTCATAAGCAATAGTCCACAACACATTAATCACAAAAACAAACCAAGCCATCATCGGTAGTTCACCCGACTGCGCAGCCCAAGCCATAGGAATCGACCAACTGAAAGCAAGCCCTAAAAATAGCTGAGGTAAGTAGGTATAGCGTTTCATGAACGGATAAATAAAAGCGAGCACGATACCAAAATAAGATAACCTGATGGTTAAATCGTTCATGGTCAACACTAAAGCAAATGAAATGATGGATAATGTAACAAATAAGAAGACCGCTTCTTTCGCACTCACCACCCCTGAAGGTAACGGTCTGTTACGTGTCCTTTTCACAAAGCCATCGACTTTGCGATCGGCAAAATCATTAATTACGCAGCCAGCAGAGCGCATTAAAAAAACGCCCAGAACAAAAACAATGAGCACTTTCCAATCTGGTAAGCCCTTTGCTGCAATGATCAATGCCCAAATGGTTGGCCATAACAAAAGCAGTGAACCAATTGGGCGATCCATACGCATTAACTGCCAATATGCGCGTGCTTTAGCAAAGGTCATCTAAACAGGCTCCTGAGTATAAATAGGGGAATGAGGTAAAAAGAGTTCTGCGACTAGCATTGGTTTGTGATCCATCCATAGACGTGAACGTCGAGCTAATAAAGGCTTACCGTCAACGTCGGCCCACCCTACTTCCAATCCATCACGTTTCACATTATCCGCACTAAAAACCGTTAATCCTAGAGGAGTTGTTCCTTGGTTAGATAAATCATGCTGTGAATCACGAATTGTTGATTCAGGAATAAGGGTACGGCCAATCACCCATGGTTCATTATCACCTAAAAGCACAACTTCTCGAACCCAGCAATCTTCTGAGGTATTTAGAGGGGCAACATCATTAGCTAATAAATTTTTATGCGCAACTTGTTGATTATTTATCAAATTAACATTAAGTTGATTACATTGTTTGGCTAATAAACGTGATAATGATCCTTTTTCCAACAGCCATTTCTTACTCTGTTCATCAGGAAATGTGAACATACTGGGTGAAGACCAGCTAACGTAATGTAGCGAATATAGGTAGAGCGAAGTAAACTTATTCATACTAATATTTCTATATGACAACATAGCGTCATAGGTGAAGCCAGAGATCACTTCTAGCAACCATAACTGGGCTTATCACTATTTTATTTAATGGATTGTTGCACTTATTGTAACAAGACTCGAGCCTTTCGAATATCGTAAACAAACTAAAGAAAAGACAACAATATGTTTAAACGTTTTCTAACCCCAGTGATACTTACTTTAAGTTTGCTCGCACCTTTCTGTGCCTCTGCTGAGCAAGAACAACCACCCAAACTTGCATACTTTACGCTCGAACCCGATCTCACCACTAACTTTTACACCAAAGGTAAAAAACTCGGTTATATCCAAGTACGCATTGATATCATGGTCGCTAATGAGGCTGATCTTCCTATTGTAGAAAAACATCAGCCCCTAATCCGTGATGCAGTGGTTGAATTATTAGGAGAGCAAAGTGCAGACACGATCAAGTCACTCTCGGGGCGAGAAGATTTACGTAAGACTCTGGTAGAAAAACTAAATAACATCTTACTACCAGAGACCGGGCGCCGTATCATCGCCGACTTACTTTTTACCAAATATATGTATCAATAAAACAGCAACAGAACGGCTTAATCTATTTGGCTTGATGACGCCAAGCGTCACTCAAGCCAAGTAATCCACCAGCAAGTAATCCAGCCAAGTGTGCTGTATTTGCGATAGCCATAAAAGGTTGCACATAGCCAAGTACTAACCAAATCAGCATAAATATAACAATTGATTTAGGCAGACTCACTCCAAGATGCGGAGCTCGAACACTGATCACCCATATGTAACCAAGCAAAGCATAAACCACTCCAGATAATCCCCCGAAGTTTGCACCATCAACCCAATATTGCCCAGCACCTGAGATAACTGCGGATACCACAAATATTTTTGCTACGGTAACACTGCCAAGCTTTTTCTCAATTGAACCACCAAGATCCCACCACCACAGTAAGTTAAAAGCGATGTGCATAACTGAGAAATGCAATAATGCATGAGAGACCCAGCGCCATAACTGCCATTGCTGAGATTTATAAGCAGGGAAATGCAGTAGAGAAAAAATAGCGCGTCCAAAACCCAATATCTGCAGTAGATAAATCGCTATACACGCAACCATGATTATTAAGGTGACAGGCCCTGCTCGATCTTTGATCATCGAGATCAAGCTTGGAGATTGATATTTAAAGGGCGGTGATTGATCATGACCGATCTCCCAGGATGCCGCTTGATACTTTGGATCATCAGGATGAGTGATAAATAGATTTAGTTCATCAACCACAGCCGAATATTGTGAATCATCAGATAACCACAATGAAAACTGCCCATCTCCTTCAGACATCATCTGAATATCAATCTGCTGCTTCGCCATATAATCAATAAAAGCTTGAGCAACACGAGGATTGTTTAGAGTGACCAGTTTTATCATAAATTATTCGCCTTTTATTACGGGTAAGCCTGCTCGATGCCAAGCTTCAAAACCACCATCAACACTATATACCTGTTCAAAACCTTGGTTTATTAAATATTGAGCAGCTCCCTGACTACTATTGCCATGATAACAAATGACAAGAACCGGATGATCAAATTCAATCTCATTCATAAATTCCACAATCGTATCATTCGTTAAATGAAAAGATTGATCGGCATGAGCCACATGAAAAGACTGCGGATCACGGATATCAACTAAAGCCGCCCCTTTTTCTTCCATCATCTTATGAGCATTAAATACATCGATATGTTGAAATTGGTCCATTTGAAAAGCCTTGTAATCTTGGGTTGTTATATTGACTGCATTGTAACCTATCCAATGGCTAACAAGTACACGTACTCAATAAGGTTATCCACTTATGCTACTTTAGGATCATTTTGTGGATAAAACTGTGGATAGCGTTGATAAAGTGTTTTTTTGATCTTTGATCCACAACATCTAGTAATGATCCTTATTTAGCTGTGTGTAAAAGAAAACATATCCCCATTCGGAAAATCGCTTTCAGCCCTTTATTTACCCTGTTTGATGACAACTCATAAATAAATTTGTCACAGAGTTATCCACAGATTTAAATCCCCTACTGATCACTATTTTTCGATCCAATTTACCAATATTGAGATCAGTCATGCACATATCGATCGGCAATAAAAAAGGCTGAGATCGTTAAATCTCAGCCTTCACATTCTATAAAGTGGATAACTTAAATATCACCCACTGCTTCTTTAAGCTTTTTCATCGCATTCTTTTCAAGCTGACGAATTCGTTCAGCGGAAACACCATAATGATCGGCAAGTTCTTGCAATGTCGCTTTTTGGTCATCAAGCCATCTTGAACGAACGATGTGTTGACTACGTTCATCCAACGTTGCTAATGCTGCGGTTAAACGTTGATTAGTGTGTTCTTCCCAGTTTTGGGCCTCAACGTTGTCTGCCAAGTCAGAGTCTTTGTCTTCAAGATACAGCACTGGCGCTGTGTAAGACGAATTTTCATCGTCGTCTGCTGACATTTCAAACGTCGCATCTTGCGCAGCTAGGCGAGATTCCATCTCACGTACTTCTGAAGGCTCGACACCTAATTCTCTTGCAACAGTCTCAACTTCACCATTGTTGAACCAACCTAAACGTTTTTTCGATTTACGTAGGTTAAAGAACAATTTACGTTGTGCTTTAGTCGTTGCAATTTTTACGATACGCCAGTTACGAAGCACGTATTCGTGAATTTCGGCTTTGATCCAGTGGACGGCAAACGACACGAGTCGAACACCTACTTCCGGATTAAAACGTTTTACCGCTTTCATCAGGCCGATGTTACCTTCCTGAACCAAATCTGCCATAGGCAAACCATAACCAGAGTAACCTCGAGCCACATGAACAACGAATCGAAGATGAGAAAGGATTAGTCCTTTCGCTGCTTCAATGTCACCTTTGTAGTGTAACCGCTCTGCGAGTGAGCGCTCTTCGTCAGCTGTTAGCATCGGATAGCTATTCACTGAACGAATATAGCTGTCTAGGCTATCTTGCGTTACTAGAGCCATTGGATACGCTTGGTTAGTCATTCAATTCCTCATCAATTTCTGATCTGGAGCCACTTTAACTCAACTATGCTGAACCTAAAATGAATAGAGTTCAAGCACTAGAAGTTATTATGCATAAACAATTATAATAAACAAGTCAACACTTGTTAACATATTGTCCGTATTTTCTATTCTAAATGGGGTCTATTTCTTTGAGATGACGGTTCGCGGATACTCGAGCAGCCACACATCCAATAAAGGTTCCCATCATCAATAATAATAACGATTCATCCCAACCTAATCCCAATAGTTGGAAATGACTGTCGTATAACCCTGCTAATTTTTCTACTGCGTTATTCAGCAATAAAGTAATTATAGCCGTCATTACCCACGCGATGATCGCCCCTAAAATACCGAACCACATACCAGAATATACATAAGGCCTTAGTATGTAGCTGTCGGTTGCTCCAATCAGCTTCATGGTTTGTATTTCTTCTTTATTCGACTGCACATTAAAGCGCAGCGTATTCCCTACAATGAGAAATACAGAAGCAAGCATCAGAATAGATAGACTGACCACTAAAATACTGGCTAGGTTGCGAATGGCATCAAGACGAGATAGCCAATCCTCGTCAAGCCTCACATCTGTTACACTGGCGTTTTTTTGTATATCCAGGGCAATCGACTTGATTTGCTGTTTTTGAGTGACTTTGGGATTCACAATCAACACAGCTGGCAGAGCAGAAGAATCCAGCAAACTAATCGCTTGCTCGAATCCAGCATTCGCACTCAGGTCTTCAATCCCTTGTTGTGGCGAAATATATTCCACTTTATCGACATCATCCCTTCGCTCAATTTCATCTTTGATGACCATAATTTTTGCTTCGGGCGTGCCTTCTTCAAGGTACACACTAATTTGCGAAGAACTGGCTACGCTAGCAGCAACAGATGAGATATTTTTACTAATCAGATAAAAACAACTTGGTAAAGTGAGCGCCATAGAGATAACCGCAAGCGTAAGGATATTCCCCATCGGACGTTGCCAAAGCTTATTAAATGCCGCTTTAGCCTGTTTTATCTGAACAGTAAAATAGCCATCCGTTTTCATTCGCTTACCAGGATTAGACTTAGGCTCTTTACGCTTTAATCTTTTATTGGCCATAATCTTGGACCTCGCTCAAAAAACCTTGGTTCAGTTCTAAGTGACGATATTGAGGACGAGAATTCACTAAGTTAATATCGTGAGTCGCCAATAAAATGGTGACTCCAGCTCGATTAAATTCTTCAAATAATCGTAGAATTCGGTTCGACAGTTCTGGATCAAGGTTTCCGGTAGGCTCATCTGCAAGCAATAGAGTCGGACGATTAACCACAGCCCGAGCAATACCAACTCGTTGCTGTTCCCCACCTGATAACTGTGTCGGGAAACAGCGTGCTTTATCAAGCAATCCCGTTTTATCTAGCGCTGCAGAAACACGCCGTTTGATTTCCGCTTCACTCGCAGATTCAATTCTCATTGGCAAAGCCACGTTCTCAAACACCGTACGATCCATCAGCAGGCGGTGATCTTGAAATACAATACCAATATTACGACGTAAAAAAGGAATATCACGATTAGGAATCCGTGTTATATCGTGATCATTAAAACTGATTTTTCCGTCCGTTGGCCTTTCAATCGCACAGATTAATTTCAACAGGGTACTTTTCCCTGCACCTGAATGCCCACCTAGAAACGCCATTTCACCCCGGCGTAGATGGAAATCTACCTTCTGCAGTGCCTGACGTCCGCCTCGATAGGCTTTACTTACTTGTTGAAATTTAATCACGCATTATTCCTCTTGAACCTACCTTAGGAATACCTTCATTAAGTATTTAATTTTTAATGTTATTCATCGCGGCTAAACAGCGCATCGATAAATTCTTGAGTTTCGAATGGACGAAGATCATCGATTCCTTCACCCACACCAATATAACGAATTGGAATTTGGAACTGATCTGCTAGGGCAAAAATAACACCACCTTTTGCAGTACCATCTAGTTTAGTTAGAGTAATCCCGGTTAAAGGTGCTGCTTCGGTAAATAACTTCGCTTGGCTAATCGCATTTTGGCCAGTTCCCGCATCAAGCGTTAACATGATTTCGTGAGGTGCTGAATCATCGATTTTTTTCATCACACGAACAATTTTACGCAACTCTTCCATTAAGTTGCCTTTATTTTGCAGACGACCAGCGGTGTCGGCAATGACCACGTCATAATGGCGCGCTTTAGCCGCTTCAATCGCATCATAAATCACTGAAGCGCTATCAGCCCCTGTGTGCTGCGCAATAACAGGCACATCATTACGTTCACCCCAAACCTGAAGCTGTTCGACAGCGGCGGCACGGAATGTATCCCCAGCGGCTAACATCACTTTCTTGCCATCCGCTTGAAATTGTTTCGCCAATTTACCAATGGTTGTTGTTTTACCTACCCCATTAACACCAACCATAAGAATGACGTAAGGTGTTTTTTCTGTGTCGATAACTAAAGGTTGTTCAACGGTAGAAAGGATGTCAGCCATCTCTTCCTTTAACAATCCATATAATGCTTCGCCATCTTTTAATTCTTGGCGCGATGCTTTTTCTGTCAGACTATCGATAATTTTCATTGTGGTATCCATGCCCACATCAGCAATCAATAGCTGTTCTTCTAACTCTTCAAATAAGTCATCATCGATTTTTTTACCCTTAAACAGGCCAAAAAAGCCAGCACCAATATTGGCTTTAGTACGACTTAAACTACGTTTTAAACGAGCAAAAAAGCTTTCCGTCGGTTTCTCTTGTTCCTGAATACGTGCTGCTTTAGGTTCTTCAACCACTTCATGTTCAGGCTCTTCAATTACTTCTGCTTCTGCTTCTGCTTCTGCTTCTGCTTCTGCTTCTGCAACAAGAGTATCTTCAGACTCAGATGGCTCATCAACGACCGGTTGATCTTGTTCGTCTTTTTCTACTTCGGTTGTTTGTGTCTGGCCAGACTCTTCATCGCCAAAGCCGAGCCACGACAGTAAGCCACGCTTCTTTTTTTCTGTCATCAGGGAATATCCTAGATTTGCTTAACTAACTATGACTCTTTTCTTGGAGAATTATCCCTCTAAAGAAAAGAAAAAATGACAAAGCAGTGAAAACTTTTGCTCTCACTTGATACACTTTGCCATACTTTTTTCATTCAACTGTCCATTTCCAGCCATAATCGCTGGCAGGATGGCTATAGTAACACTTAATGAGCGGTCAAAAAATCTATGGCAAGACGTCCTAAGCAAAAACCATCTGCTGCCCAATCACCAACAGGTCACGTACGCATAATCAGTGGGTTGTGGAGAGGAAGAAAACTCCCTGTCCATGATGCTCAAGGATTAAGGCCAACGACCGATCGAGTCAAGGAAACTCTATTTAATTGGCTAGCGCAAGATATTGCAGGGTCAAACTGTCTTGATCTTTTTGCAGGTTCAGGCGGTTTAAGCTTCGAAGCTGCATCTCGTCAAGCTAACCACGTCTCTATGTTGGAATTAAACCCTAAAGCGTATCAGCAGTTGAGTCAAAACATCACCGCTTTAAAGACAACAAATATTGAAGTTCATCAAACAGATACTTTGCAATACTTGGCGAAAAAAGGCACGCCCCATGATGTAGTCTTTATTGACCCCCCTTTTCGCAAAGGCTTACTTGAGGAAACGATTCAGTTGTTAGAAAACAATGGGTGGTTAGCCAATTACGCTATGATTTATATTGAATGTGAACGTGAGTTAGCCTTACCTGAGCTACCTGAACACTGGGAACTTTACCGAGAAAAATCAGCAGGTCAGGTGAGTTATCGTTTATACGAAAGGAATGTAGGATGAAAGCTCTCATTTGGATCGCTAAAACAGCCATTGCACTTGTTTGGTTAGTGCTCATTCTTAATATAGTGATGCCTTTCCCCGGGAAAGCGGCTTGGGCGCTATACATCATGACTGTGTTTTTGTTTATGATGCATGGTCTTCAAGCATTGATTTTTATTGGGGCGTTCGGTGACAAAATTTCCATGAGTCGCTGGGAAAAGTGGTCAATACTCATATTTGGTATTTTTGCCCTACTGGATATTCGGCGAAAGCACATGTCTTAATATCGCTATCCCAAAATAAATAAAGCCCGGTACCGGGCTTTATTTATTTTGGGTATATAGCGTTACTGAAGGTCCATATAACTTTTCACACCATCGAGTAGCATCTGAGTTGAAATCATGACTAAGAGCAACCCCATAAGCCTTTCTACAGCCTTCAACCCTCGCTCACCAAGTAACTTGTGAAAGAACCCATAAAACATAAGGATACCAGATGTGCCAAGCCACGCTAACAACACAGAAATAGACAGCTCAAACATATGGTTAGAGTACTGAGTTGAAAGCAGTAATAAAGAAGCGATAACCGATGGCCCAGCGATCATAGGAATAGCCATAGGTACGATGAATGGCTCTTCGCCAGCGGCTAACCCAGTAATACTCCCAGCGCTCGGAAAGATCATTTTAATCGCAATAATAAATAAGATGACCCCACCCGATATACTTAGGGTTTCAGGTTGAACATGCAAGAAGCCTAGAATTGATTTTCCCGCATACAAGAACAGCAACAAAATCACCAATGCTGCACTTAGCTCACGAATTAGGATAATACGACGTCGTTTTTTGTCGAAATGCTTAAGAATAGACAGGACAACGGGTAAATTCCCGAGAGGATCCATGATCAAAAATAGCATGGTCGCTGCTGATAGAATTTCCATAACACCTCAATAAAACGAATAATTGGGCGCAGTATAGCAACAGAGTCTAAATATTTCGATCACAATGAGGGCAAGTTATGCCCAAGTAACAGCATAAATACTGGGCAAAAATTAAAAGTATAAATCAGTCATGCTGGCAGATCTGAGCGCGGTTTAGATGCCACTTCCCGTCTTCAACAATCACTTTATCGTGCTGCTGTAGAAAACTTAATAGTGTATCTGTATTCAGGTTCTCACATTTACAAGTATTGAAGTGGACATTATCGCCAAATTGCTGCGCAATCCATGTTCTAAGCTCACTTTCCGTAGAAGGGTTTACTTCAAGATGGTTTAGCACTTTATGTGCATGGACGTTAGCCATGTTTAAAGCTCCTTAAGAGATAATAGGACTCTTCAAGGTACTCCGAATATGACAACATTAACTTGATGTAACTCAGTTATAAATCAAAACAGCTTCGACAATTAAGCACTGCGCGAGCAAATAAGTACCAGAAACCAAATATTCACCACACTTTATTGGTTGGCGGTTTTCATGGATGGCTAAAATTACCCAAGACACCATAAAAAGTAACGCCCCCAGAAAGCCACAAAGTGCCGATGGCGTGCTTAGTCTTAACCAAGACTGGCCAGCTGCCCAAGCCATCTGAATCAAAACTCCTCCCATGATCATTACCGGGAAAATGAGCTTATCAAGCTGAGGGAGAAGAAGAAAAAACGCAACAATACCAGTAGCGATTAATAAAGCGGGCATCCACCAAACAATAGATCCCGATAACTGCATCCAAAAAGCGACACTAACAAGTATCTGTGCCGCTAAAAAAGAGATAAAACTGATTCGAGAATACTGCTTAAAGTAATGAAGTACATCCGCCACCATAGAAACAAGTAAACTCGCAAGAATCCATTTCCCAGGAGCAAAACTTGCTGGAGTTTCACTGAGTAATAAAACAAACAGTAAACCCAGACTGACTAAGCGGAACACAAGAGACTGCTGCAAGTCCTTGTTTTTATATGAATAAATGCTGATATATCCAGATAGTGCGACCGAAATCCAGCTCCACATGCTCATAACGCCTCTTTATACTAATGTCGCCAGTGTAGAGATGAGAAAAGATAAGTCCAGTAAAGAAGAAAAAAACTTCGATCTAGATATATAACTGAAATGATTACAATTTAACCCAAGCTCACCTAAAGAAAGAAAAATAGATAAAAATACCATTTCAATGAGAATTGACATCATAACCGTTATAAATACAATAATAATAGCCAAAAAACCACATTATAGACCTAAAAAACCTTATTTTAAATATGAAAAAACATATAAAAAATACTACAAAAACAATAAATTAAAAAACAAAAATATAGGCAACCGTTTGCTTTTGTTCTAATAAGGAATATCACCATCAAGATTCCTATATTAGAAAATCATTTCCCATTTACAATTGACATATGATAATTATTATCACTAAACATAGTATTTTTTACATAAATCCTATGTTTATAAAAAAAATTAGACCATTCCTTCCCTAGTAGCCAAAAATCACAAACTACCATATTTAGAACATACCATTAACTTAAATAATTAAATATAAATCATAAACTTAAAATAAAAAAAGAAGAAATTACCAGCACAACGTACACTTTAAAAACAATTCAAAAACATATGAAAAGTCATGGGTTTTATCCTTTATATCTACCACTTAATGAGTGGTTTACACTATTATGTAGTTTAATACTTGATTAAAACAATAAAGTAATGCTATTCTTTATTCATATTATTAATAGTGAATAAGGAGCGGTGTTATGATTTCTTCATCTCAAAAACAGGGATTAGTCATGATTGCAGTGATCGTTGGCCTAATGACACTGCCTATGATTTACTAATTTCCCGTGATTAAAAATAAAAAAGGACGCTGCAGCGTCCTTTTTTATTTTTAATCACTTCTATATGTATTTTTATTTCAATAAGTTAAAACCCAAAGTGTTGATTAAGCTCGTCCCAGTGCATGTAATAAAACAGAACAGCAGCGAGTGTCATTAATGTCATTAAAGATAGCGCAATTCTCCATACAAAACGTCCACTTCTGGGTGTTAATTCTTTTTCACACTCTTTACATGCCAGAAAAAACTCCCTACTTTCCTCGAGAGTCTGGTGACCACTTTCAATTTTTTGTGACATCCCCACTATAAAATGAAGTTTAACGGTAATGTGACTTGGTAATCGCTCTTGGCAACTGACGATCAGTTGTTCTAGTTCATTCCCTTGGGCGTGATATTGCTGCTTTAAAAGGGCTTCGAGCCGGTGCGTTCTCAAAACGACTTGATCCATTTCAGGCATACCTTTCCTCCCGTCCCTTGTTAGTATTGAGCATCCCTACTTATCTAACTAAGGCTTATCTATTGAAAGTGTAGATATAAATGACCGAAATACCATGTGACCAAGCGCCCAAAGGAAAGAATACGGACAGTCACCCCGTTCATTTTCTTTCCTCATACATATCCAAAACCGACCCTAAACTAAATTAAGGTAAAAGCCAGTTAGTTTTGGTGGATCGAGAAAACATCCAGCTCATAGCAAGGGAGCCTGCACCAGCAATAAGCACCCACAAGGGAATAACCCAACCAGGATGCCCTTGGTACCAACCGAACTCTTTCATTGGCCACAGAAAAATAGGGTGCAATAAATAAATACCAAGACTGTACTTACTAATAAACGCTATACACTGTTGAGCTTTATGCGGTAACGTCGGAGCGATTGCTCTACCCAAGATAAAGATCATACTTGCCGCTAAAACCACATTAATTGTTTTATAGGAAAGCCAACGCCCCACTGAATATTTGTCCCGCATGACACTCAGTTCTACGACCGAATGTACGGTAAAATAGAGCGACGTAATCCCAAGAACAACGGCAATAACCACCGTTAATGGCGTAATAGGAACCTTTTTAAAAAGCAGATACCCTAATGGCAAATAGCCAGTATAAAGCCATATTTCAGTACTCCATGGCCCATCTATATGCATGAGATATAGCACGGTAGTCACCAACCAGATACCAACAAAAATGACCCAAATGGCATCATCGACTTGCTTATTAAGCCATTGCAGAAAAGGAATAACAAAATAGAGTGGAATAAAATAGTAGAAAAAGCCTAAATGATAGTAGGTTGCATGGTGAGGGCTATTCGCCAATGTCTGTTGAGCAACATCGCTATCAAACCCACCCGCCGATAATCCAGAAAATAGACCATAAAAAACCGACCAGACTACGAATGGAATAACGACCTTACCTAAACGTCTTTTTAGATAATAGCTTAACTCAAAAGGACGATGATCACTTAACAATAGCGCGCCCGAAATTAAGATAAACACGGGCACAGCCCAGCGAGTAGAACCGTTAACAGAAACAGCAGTTAACCATTCCCCATCAGGAATCACACCAAATTGTTCTCGGTATGGTGCTAATACATGAATTGCAATAACAGCGACTGCCGCTACACAGCGTAATAAATCAAAAAATATAACTCGATTTTCTTTTTCCATTCCTTTTCTCGCTTTTTATAGCATGCCATTACTATAAAGTCCTACTTTCCTAGTGTGTAAAACTGTTGTCAGTGACAAGTAAACATCATCCCCTATTCGTTTATTTTCAGAGAATCATCACTAACTATACACAATTCCTTCCAAGATGCGGTTCAGCGAAAATGAATTAGCGGCAAGCTAACTGACTGCGCCCAATATCGCATCCATTATTAGGTTCGCTCTAGAATTGTAAATGAAGTCCTGAATCCTGCGTTGTAAGGTTAAGGGGACACATAGATATAACCTATTGGAACAATAAATAAACTCCATTGTTATTCATTCAACATCCTCGCTATTCTTTTTATCGACAAAACGCAACAAGTCACTTACAGATAATAAGAGGTGAGCTATGAATACTAACTTAATCGGTTTAGACCAAGAACAAAGTCAACAATTGGCTCTATCACTTAATCGCTTACTTGCTAACTACCAAGTGTTCTACATGAACACTCGTGGCTACCATTGGAACATCAAGGGCAAAGAATTCTTTGTCTTACATGAAAAATTTGAAGAAATTTATACTGATTTACAAACCAAAATCGATGAAATAGCGGAACGCATTCGCACACTAGAAGCGCAACCATTACATAGCTTTTCTAGTTATATCGAACACTCAGAAATTAAAGAACACACGAACGTAACTGATGGCCAAAGCACAGTAACAGGGCTAGTTAAAGGGTTCGGTCAATTAATTAGCCAGCAACGAAATGTTCTCTCTATTGCGGCAGAGGCTGGAGATGAAGGCACAGCAGCTCAAATGGGAGATTATATTCGCGAGCAAGAGAAACTTGTTTGGATGCTAAATGCTTGGTTGCAATAATAATTACATTTATTAGTGTAACGCGTTACTCATTGTTCTCTCCACAATGAGTTATGAAGAGCAAAGCCCTCATTCGAGGGCTTTTCGCTGTTGGTGACGAGGAAGCCACAGCGATATTAGACTAGTCAGGAGCAAAAATACCACCGACGCCCACAAGCACAATGCTAACCCACCGATTAAGAATAACGAGCCGGAAAGCACGGTTCCGATCAAGCGGCCCAAGGCATTCGCCATATAATAAAAGCCGATATCAAGTGAAACCCCATCCTCACTCGCGTAACTAACGATAAGATAAGAGTGCAACGATGAATTGATGGCAAATACGGCCCCAAATATCAGCAACCCTAACGTCACTACCCAATGAATGTACCATTGGTATGTAATCCCTAATGCTACCGCTATCGTAACAACAGATAGAAGACATGCCCAACCCAATGCTGCTTTACCATCGGGAACATGACTGGCATGTTTTCCTGTCAATCGCGGGGCTATTCCCTGCACCACACCGTACCCAATGACCCATACGGCAATAAATCCCCCCACCTGCATGTAGTCCCACGCAAAAACAGACCCTAAATAGACAGGTAAAGCGACAACAAACCAAACATCACGAGCACCAAACAGAAATAGCCGTGCAGCAGATAAGATATTTACCGATCGAGATTTAGAAAAAATCTCACTAAATTTCGGTTTCTTTTTAGCTTTGCCAAGGTCTTTTTTTAACCCAATTAAACTGCCAAGTAATACACCAGCAAGAATCGCAGCCATCAATAACACAGCACCGCGAAATCCAATCAGAGAAAGTAATAGACCGCCGGCAAAAAAACCAAAGCCCTTGAGTGCATTCTTTGATCCAGTTAAAAGTGCCACCCAACGATACAGTGTTCCTTGCTGATCCTGAGTGACAAAGCTTTTTACTGCACTCTTTGCACTCATTTTATTAAGATCTTTTGCTATACCAGATAGAGCTTGGGCAGACATTACCCACACCATGGTTAACCATGAAGTGGGCGCTGCAAGCATAATAAGCGACACAATTTGTAGCGCTAACCCAATGTTCATCGTCCGATTAAGACCAAGTCTGGCCCCTAACCAACCACCGATTAAGTTAGTGACGACACCAAACAGCTCATAAAAAAGAAATAATGCAGCGATCTGTAACGTGTCGTAACCCAACTGGTGGAAATACAGCACCACCAGCATTCTTAGAGCCCCATCGGTCACTGTAAAATTCCAGTAATTAAAAGTAACCAGTAGATATTGCCGGGTCAGGCTGTCCATTTGTTGCCACTTACGCATGAGTTTTCCTAGTTCATTGAGCTTAAGGATCATCATGTTCCTAAAGCTCAAAAAGCTCTTAATTAGCCATACCAACCAAACGAACCAGCTCAGAAGTTCGTGTCGCATACCCCATTTCATTGTCATACCAAGCATAGATTTTTACCATGCGGGAACCCACTACCATGGTCGACAATGCATCAACAACTGTTGAACGTTTATCGCCACGATAATCAATTGAGACGAGCGGTTTAGTTTCAAACCCAAGAATACCTTTTAGCTCTCCTTGAGAGGCTTGTTGGAGTAATTGGTTTACTTCTTTGGCACTCGTGTCTTTCTGTACATCAAAGACAATATCGGTAAGTGACGCATTCGCCAAAGGAACGCGAACTGCATGGCCATTAATTTTTCCCTCCAATTCTGGAAAGATTTCAATAATGGCTTTCGCGCTGCCAGTCGTCGTTGGAATCAGACTCATGCCACATGCTCTAGCCCGGCGCAGGTCTTTATGAGGGGCATCAAGTATGGTTTGCGTATTAGTCAGGTCATGAATCGTCGTAAAAGACGCCTGTTCAATACCTAATTTTTCATGAATGACTTTTACAATTGGGGCAATGCAATTTGTAGTACATGATGCGGCTGTCACGATGCGGTGAATTGCAGGGTCAAAAATATGGTGATTCACTCCTACCACGATATTCGCCACTTGTTCATCTTTAACCGGTGCCGAAACAACCACCCGTTTTACACCTTGCTTCAAATACAGATTCAGACAATCCATATTGCGGTGAACACCTGTAGACTCAATCACCACATCACAATCTGACCAATCTACAGCACTGATCTCGCGTTCTTGCGTCACGGCTAGTTGATGACCATCAATCCAAAGTGAATCGAGATTTGCAGTCACCTCGTGATGCCAACGGCCTTGAATAGAGTCAAATTCTAAGAGATGCGCCAACGTTTCTGAGTCACCCGCAGCATCGTTCACCCTGATAAAGTCTAATTCTGGCCAATCAAATGCCGCTCTTAACGCCAAACGACCGATTCGACCAAATCCGTTAATTCCAACTTTTATCGCCATTTTCTTCCCCTAAGAGCAGCACGGATGCTTGATTTCATCTAAACGTTTCCGGTCTTTAATATATTGATTTTTCAAACAATCAGATTCAGACAAACCAGCAATAATCGCCATTAACCAACCAGGTAAATCGGATGCAATTCTGTAGTACACCCATTGCCCTTGTCGTTCATCTGCCAAAATGCCACTTTGGCGCATTAACGCTAAGTGACGAGAAACCTTAGGTTGGTTTTCATTAAGTGCTTCTGTCAGTTCACATACACATACACTCTGCTGAGCAGCAATTAACAAAAGACAACGCAGGCGAGTTTCATCGGCCAGCAATTTAAAAAATTGGTGTGGCAACATAGTTCTGACCTCATATTCACATATCCATATATGCTAATTGATAATAGTCTGAAGTCGATAGCTAGACCGCGACTGTCATAAAAAATTCATTGATGTAAAAATAAGGGAGAGGTAATAGAAAGGGCGTTTAAGACACCTGCAACACAGGTGTCGGGCATTAAACTAAACGGTGGATATCTTGGCTCCACTTTAATGCTTCGGTCAATTCATGCGTCACAGTGTCGACTTTGATACCGAGCTTTTGACATAACAGACTGATTTGTTGCCAATTGGCCTGTTCATAACATTCTTCAATGTCTAATAAAGCACCAATGGCTCCTTTTCGGTCAACCAAAGCACTTTTAATTTCATCCGTCAGAGGTAGCTCTTCAATTAACTCATTGAGTGGTGCATCTAATAACGCATCAAGTACCGAGAACAAACCAATGAGAAAAGCATGATCCTGATGTTGTTGAAATTGGCGATAACGAGACATTAAGTGACAAAACTGAGCGCGTTGTAACGCTAAGCTATAGAGTTCCTTGGGTTTTTGTAGAGAGATGTAAGACGCAACCGCGAGTGAAACGAAAATACGTAAACGGTCTTGCCCTAAATACACTAATGCCTGACGAAAAGACGAAATAGGGACAGCTAACCGATCCGACATCGAGTTCACAAAGCGCAATAGCTTATAGGAGAGCGCTACATCCTGTGCCACGATCTCTTCTACTCGTTTAAAATTGACGTCTTCTCGACAGACCTCTTTAAACAACTGCATAGTAATGACATGCTCAGGGCTGATGTATTTACGCTTAATCATCTCCGGTTTACTAAAAAAGAAACCTTGGAAAAACTTAAAACCAGCGCTTCTTGCTTGTTCAAACTCTTCTTTGGTCTCAACTTTTTCAGCTAAAAACTTTCGCTTACTCCCATTGCCGACCCGGGTTCTTACAAATTCGCACGCAGCATCCATTCCCAGCGCTCGAACATCCAATTTAACGATATGGATAAAAGGTAAAAAACGTTCCCACTCTGGCCCATAAACAAAATCGTCTAATGCGATCAAATACCCTTTTAAATACAGTTCTCTAATCGCTTCCAATAATTCATCGGTAGGCTCACATGTTTCTAAAACTTCAACAACAATCTGTTCCTTAGGCAAAATAAGCGGTAGACGTTGAATCAAGCTGTTATATGGAAAATTAATAAAACATCGGGAGCGAGAAATCGCGGGGTTGCGTCCCATAGAGAGGAAATTTTCAATAATTAAACGATAAGTCGCTCGATCCGAATCCATATATTCTGGAAATGCGTTGGTTTCACCATCACGAAATAACAGCTCATAGCCTAGCGTATGTTTTTTGGCGTTAAGGATGGGCTGGCGCGCAACATAAGTGGTATACATGTCACCTCAAATAGCTTTTAAGCTTTACAATGCAAATGATAATGAAAGCTCTGGGCGAACTTATCTCTTATTGATGAGCCTCTATACTAGCGATTGTTATCCCTACCTCCAAGGGGGTAATAGCAAAGTTTTACAAAATTCATTTACTTAGATAAATGAAATACATCGATTTTAATGACATTACCATCTTTGTATTAATAACAGGTTCTTACAATTGCTTTTCTTCCCCAGTTGCTTATCCTAAGGTTAATTGCGGTTATGCTGGATCAATACATGACATCGAGTAATGCTCTCTCCTACACCCTCACTCAAGAATCTGAGTTTTTGCAAAAAATGCAATCTGAAGTCACTCAGCTATGGAGCACCAGAAATGACGGTTTCTATCGCTCAGCCGATAAAACGAAAATTTATTGGTGTAGTCTGACGAATAAAAATCATGACAAAGCTATTGTAATGGTTAATGGTCGCATTGAGTCGGTGTGGAAATACCAAGAGTTATTCTTCGATTTATATCAGCTTGGATACGATATTTACTCTTTTGACCATCGAGGTCAAGGTAGCTCACAACGCCTAATTGAAAATCCAGAAATGGGGCATGTGGGAGAATTTAATGATTACATCAATGATCTCGCATCCCTCATCAAGTTGTTTGCTTTAGAACATTACCAGCAACGGTTTCTGCTCGGGCATTCAATGGGGGGAGCCATTGCAACGCGCTATCTACAAACACACCCCGAGAACCCATTTCAAGCCATGGCATTAACTGCGCCTATGTTTGGTGTTCATATTCCATGGCAATTGCGCCCAATTGCCATTCCTCTTACACAAATTATGACCGCGACCTCAGTACAGCCCAAATATGCTCCTGGCTTTTCTGGTTACTATCCAAGACCATTTGAAACCAACCCGCTGACTCACAGCAAAGTACGATATCAATGGTTTAGAGAGTTATATGAAGATAAACCAGAGCTTAAGCTTGGTGGTCCAAGTACCCGCTGGGTTTGGCAAGGTTTAATGGCAGCCAAACAATGCCTGCAATTAACCCGCCAAGTTAAAATACCAACACTCGTCGTTCAAGCAGAGCTCGATTCAATCGTGGATAATAAAGCACAAACTCGCTTCGTGACGAAACTGGCTAAAACCAACCCAGACACTCAGTTAGAAGTTATTCATGGTGCTCGCCATGAACTGATGTTCGAAAGTGATGAATATCGCAATCAGGTATTAACCACGATTTTAGATTTTTTGCATCGACAGGCAGATAAATAGAGGAAACACCTTCGTTAAACCTTTACCCCATTTTATTGCCTATATGCAGTACACTATGACTCAATTTTTATTTATATTGCTGTGGTCAGTCTAGGCCACACCTTTCACTATGAGGGTTATATGACCACAGAACACCACTCGCCACAGTATAGAATTGTTGCTTCAGACTTAGATGGCACCCTACTCACCCCTAATCATCAACTTAGCACCAAAACGAAACAAACACTTAAAATGCTTCACGACCAAGGCTTTACTTTTGTTTTTGCAACGGGTCGTCATCATGTTGATGTGTCAGGGATCCGCGAGATAGCTGGCATTCCTGCTTTTATGATCACATCAAATGGTGCTCGTGTTCACAATGAAAACAACCAGCTTCTGCTGAGCAAAAATGTACCTGAAGAGCTTGTCCAATCGATAGTCGACATACTTAAAGACGATCCTACGATCTATGTTCATATCTATCGTAATGATGAGTGGTATCTCAGCCACGATGACGAAGAAATTGCGGCTTACCATAATGAATCTGGTTTTAACTTTATCCCTTTTGACGCTAGCCAAGCACCTACCGATGGAGTAGCAAAAGTCTTCTTTACGAGTATTCATAAAAACCATGAGCACCTTGCTAAGTATGAAGAACAGATTAACAAAAAATTTGGCGATAAGTTAAGCGTTGCCTTTTCTTCACCATGGTGTCTAGAAGTTATGGGTGCAGGAGTATCAAAAGGTGAAGCTTTAAAAATCATTGCTGAATCGTTAAATCTTGGCCTTGAGAACTGTATCGCTTTTGGCGATGGTATGAATGATGTAGAAATGCTGACGATGGCTGGTAAAGGTTTAGTCATGGGCACAGCCCACCCTAAAGTACATCAAGCATTACCACAAATTGAACGTATCGGTAGCAGCGCAGATGATGCGGTTGCTAAATACTTAGAAGATAACTTACTGTAATAAAATCCAAAACAGCAAGCTTATCGCTTGCTGTTTTCTATCATCACATTACTCTTGTTTTAAAATCAATTGCCATTCTTGTTCAGACACAGGCATCACCGATAAACGGCTTCCTTTTTTTACTAAAGGTAACTGTTCTAATCCTGCCAATGATTTTAGCTCTGCTAAAGTAATCACTCGTTTTAATTTACACTCAAACTGCACATCAACCATAAACCAACGTGGATTTTCCGGTGTTGATTTAACATCAAAATAATCGCTATTAAGATCCCAAGAAAAATGGTCAGGATAAGACTCTTTTATCACTGTAGCGATCCCTGCGACCCCAACCTCTTTGCAAGATGAGTGATAAATAAACACTTTATCCCCTTCTTTCACCTCATCACGAAGAAAGTTTCTCGCTTGATAATTGCGAACTCCTTCCCAGCATGACACTTGTTGTGTCCGGAGTGTGTCAATAGAGAATGTATCTGGTTCTGTTTTAAATAACCAATATGCCATAATAAATCCGTAGCTAATGGAGTAACGAGGGAAGGTATAACATGAAGGCGTTAAGAAACCTAGTCATCACCTTGGGCAGCTTAGGACTGGCTGCTTGTTCATCAATGACCACCACACCGCAGCCAAAGCTTGCTACATTAGAAGACCCAGCTTCAATACAACCACAGCCGTTTATTTTAAGAGGTTCGGTTGTGGCTGGTTCAGGTGTACAAACCATCACGCCATGTGGTAGCCAACAACAATTTCGTTTGCAGATTCCAAAGTCACTTCAGCAAAGCGTTGAATCAGTAGAAAAAGCACCTTATGAACCTGTTTATGGTGAACTGGTAGGATATTTACTGCCACCAAGTCAGACTGGTTATAACGGCGACTATGCCGCTCGGTTCGTGGTGACTCAAATTAATACCCTTAATGGCAAAGAACCTAATCGCTGCAAATTTTACCCATTATCTACCCGATCTTTTGGTTCAACTCCAGAGACTTGGTCATTGCAATTTACCCAGCCCGGCCTCGTACTTCACTCAGCCTCAGGACAGCAACAGACCTTTACCATAAAAGAGTTAAAAAACTCAGCCAACGAACGTCATTACACGTTAGATAAAGGTGATCTGCGTTTGACTGCTGAACGTTGTGAAAATAAAAATGCGGGGGCTGTATACGGTTGGCATGCAGAGCTAAAAGTTGCAGATAAAAATTATTTAGGTTGTGCCGTCTTAGGTAACTCCGACGCCAGTTTAGAGTGGGCAGGAGTCTACTACGCAAGCTCAACTCAAAACCAAGGGTTTACCGTAAGTATGCTACTTGGAGACGATCACACCGCAGTAACACGCTATAGCTACAGTAATGGCGATCCCGATGTGGTTGAGAAGGGATTCTGGCAAGTATTAAATACTGAGCAAATCCAAGTCATCATGACTCGTCATCAACAACAATATTTAGTTACGCAACGAATTTTTGGCCACGATGAAAGCACTCTAATTGCCAAAAAAGAGAAAGTGGGCAATACCATTTACCCGATTGCTAACGGTGGGCTCATTTTGTATAAAGATTATCATGACTCATTTGGGCTTGAACAAAAACCACAGAGTAAACGACTGTACTCTTCTTCAGGTAAATATGAGGAGCGAGTTGACCAAACTCTACGTGAATATCAAGCCACACATCGATTCTCATTAGAAGGCCACCACTATCGTTGGCTCACTTATGACCTCAATGGTGACGACAATCCTGAATTAGTAGTAAAAACAGATATCTGTGAACACAACAGCTGCACAATGTTGCTGTTTAGTAACGTCAATCACCAATGGAAATTCAATAGCAAATTTTCCGCCATGTCACCAATTCAAGTCAGCCATATGTCTAACCACGGTTGGCGCAATTTACTCGTTATCGAGGAAGGCTCGAAACAATGGCAACAATTACAGATGAAGTCTGGGCATTATCAACTTGATAAATCACCTCTTGCAACAGTACCCTCTCCGGATGTCACCTTATTTTCAGACGACGATACCGTTAATTCAGGAGCAAAACTATGAGTGAAGGCTGTGCTAACTGCGGTCTGAAACATCAGTGCATTTGTGATGTTATTCCTCACTGCAACAGCACACTCCATTTATCCTTACTGATGCACGAAAACGAGCTAGAGCGAGAGACAAATACAGGACAATGGCTATTAAAGTCACTGCCATTTTGTGAGCAATATGTATGGCGACGCACTGAACCAAATAAAGAATTAGTGATGAAACTTAATCAAGCCGAACTCTACTCAATGGTCGTGTATCCTGATGAGGAAAGTATTCCTGTTGAGGAAGCATTAATATTCTGTCAACAGCACAACAAAACCCCACATTTTATTGTGTTAGATGGGACATGGCAGGAAGCCAAAAAGATGAAGCGTAAGAGCCCATGGTTACAAAATATCGCTTGTGTTTCTTTGCCTACTCAAACACTGACCTCACACTATCAGCTACGACGTAATCAAAAAACCCGGCAATTTATGCACGTTAGAGGTCGCAGCTTTATTGATGCGTTTACAAGATGAAGATAACAATGCCGACGCTTTAGAGTCTTTTTTACACCATTACTCTCTGGTGCTTAAAGCAGATAAAAGTGGCCACGCTTGGCAAGGAAACTAAAATACTCAAACTAGCCGCGCAGGCTTTCCTAAATAGAATCCTTGCAAATAATCGACACCAATATCTTCACATATTCGACACACTTGCTCGTTATGAACAAATTCTGCCACGGTTTGAGCATCTAACACGTGGCAAAGCTTCACTAACTGCTCGGTAATTTTACGCTGCTTAGGATCACTGTCTATGGTTCGAATAAGGCTACCATCAAGCTTAATGATTTGCGGTTCAAGTTTAACAATTTCATCAATATTGGAATAACCAGAGCCAAAATCATCCACAACAATTTTCGCCCCGAGTGAACGAAAATGATCACACACTTCAATCATGCGCCCGTAATCTTTAATTTGCTCAGTCTCGAGCACTTCCAAACCAAATCGCCCAGGAGCATTCAAGCTTCTCACCATATTTTCTAAATGGGCAAGTGTGTGGTCACTCATTAAATCTTGCGGTGAAAGATTGATCGAAAAAGAATCGTCCCTTTCTCGCATAAATTCACCAATGCGAGAGATCAATTGATGGCTAAGTCGGGTATATAAATGGGTCCCCGCGATGACAGGTAAAAAACGCCCCGGTAAAATAATTTCGCCTTTCTCTTCCAAGCGAACTAAACACTCTTGAGAAACCTTCTTATGGGTGCCCGCTGCAAATATTGGCTGACTATATATCAGCACATTATTATCAAGAACAGCTCGGCTGACATAAGATAGCCATTTTAGTTGCTCACGACGCACTTCATCTTGTCCGACTAAAGAAAGTGCATTACAAAAATGAAGATTATTTTTGTAGGCATAACGCCGAGCTTCAATAGAACGTAACAATAGATCGTCCGCCGTTTGGCCGGGAAAATCACGACGACTCACTAACCCTGCACATAACGAGATAGACAAATAATCCATCTCAGGTAAGCCATAGGGTTCAAAATTGACATGCTCGAGTTCATCCACAAAACAATCAAATTCTTTTTGAATCAGCTCTGAGTCTTTATGGCTAGAAAAGATCGCAGCCCACTCGCCTACGCCAATCGCATACAACTTACATTCCACACTGATATTTTGATTGATGTGTAATTGAAAATGAACACTCAAATCTAATAACAGCTTGTCGCCAACTTTATAACCATATTTTTCGTTGATTTGACTGAAGTTAGTCACTTTCAAAGTGAGTAAGTGCTCATGATCACGAATACCACTTAAATGCTCTTGCAATACAGAGCGGTTCGGTAATGCGGTTCGAGTATCAATCCGATAACTGGCTGTCAGCAATGATGCCTGACGCTGTATTTTTTGCTCTAAACCTTTATTGAGCATATCGATATCGGAAAAGGCATTCCGAATTAAACTGAACAGCGGAGCGGTGACTCCTCGACTTGGGGCAGATAAGAATTGTTTGTCACTGTGAGGCTGCACATCACCTTCTCGTAAAGCCAAGTACGTCATACTATGGTGCATCACTCGCTGATGAGAGCCATCATGCCAAAACTCCCCCATACAATAACATCCACAAATATTAGTGACACCTTGCAGAGGTTGTAGCTCTTTATTGTGTTCAATAAAACGCAGACGGGTAATGCAGTTATACACAAAGATTTTTTCGGGAGTTTGTTCATTCAGCCGATGAGCACCCATTTTCACCTGTTCCAATGTCAAAGACGGATGGTCAAAACAGAATCTAACTTCATCGCCAATCATCAATCGATTACTAAATTGGATTGCCCCATCACGAAAAACTTGCGGAATGTATACGTCTTGGTCTTCTTTTCCTTCTTTTACTAGAGGAAAGCTTTTTAACAGTTGGCAATCTAACTGTTCACCGTAATTGAGGTAATAACGGTATAAGTCTTCAATTGGTTTATTATCAATGCCTGAAACAAAGTTACCGTCTGCTTTCGT
The DNA here is from genome assembly GCF_015686695.1 of Vibrio nitrifigilis. Taxonomy (NCBI): domain Bacteria; kingdom Pseudomonadati; phylum Pseudomonadota; class Gammaproteobacteria; order Vibrionales; family Vibrionaceae; genus Vibrio; species Vibrio nitrifigilis. The sequence continues at coordinate 420,426 of NZ_JADPMR010000003.1, forward strand.
TACTCGAAACGAACGCCCAATAGGATTCCATTGCTTATAGCCACCCACTTCAAAAAACAGCGTTTTATCCGTGAGAGCAATCGCGACAATGGCATTTTGATAACATTGATTGCCGAATAACACCCATTGGCCGTATTCAGTAGGCACCGATGTCCCCCCCGTAATAGGGACAACTTTTTCCCGCTGATCAAAAACCTTAAACCGTTCAGAGCTCTCATTATTCATTCGATCAGCAAAGCTGATAATACATTTTGAATCATCCGTTAGTTCGAGCTGATTCATCAGATCATAACCATCTCTAACAGGGTCTCGACCATACAATACTTTCGCACTGGTTAAAGTCGTCTGCTGCAGTTGACTAATTGATACTAACGTCTGATTACTAAAGATATCGCCATGATGGATCACCTGAGTGGTACTCATACCGATGAGGTGTGCACGAGGTAAAACGGCAAGAATGATGTTTGCCATCGACTGCACAACGTTGGGACTTTGACTTGAGAATAGCTGAACAAGAACCTCGCAATCGGCCGCGATAGATATCTCTTTCAAAGCTTTATGCAGTTCACGATGAGTAGCATCGGACTCAATAACAAATGAAGTTGTCAGCATCTTTCTATCCGTCTCAGCGTCGATGGCTTAAATCCGTTAATGCTAATTAGCTGAACATTAATTAACTAACAGCAATAACGACTCCAAATGGTGAATTTCTAAATCAGGTAATAAACGTAAACGCGTGGTATCAAACGCAGATTGCGATTGGTCATTAAACCAACATGCTTGCAATCCATTTTGTTTTGCCCCAACGACATCCGTTACTGGATGATCACCAACATGTAAAATAGATGACCTGGGCACATTCAGTATGCCTTGAGCTTTATCGAATAAATCTTGATGGGGCTTGGCAAAACCATCAGGCCCAGCTCGCAATACAGACTTAAAATAGTGACCGACCCCAATCTTATCTGCGCTAACATTACCATTGGTTATCGCAACTAAGGGGATTTTTTGCGCTAATGCTTGCATCACTCGATGTGTTTCATGTGGAACATCGATTAAATTTCGCCAATGATTAACTTGCACCATAACCTGTTCCGCCGCATCAACTGCTTGAGATTCACTATAGCCAAGTACAATCAGGCCTTGCTTAATTTGAGTGAAGCGCCACAAAGAAACATCATTTTTTAACCACGGATTATCAGCCGCTAACTGGAGTTTTAGCTGCCCCCACCATTGTTCATCTTGCGTTGCCGCCACGGGGTGATATTCGTATAACCAGGCCCGAACTTCTTGGTCTAACCGACGTATTACTGGACGGTTATCGTAAAGCGTGTCATCTAAATCAAAGGTCATTGCCTTTATTGGTGACAGATTACGATAGATGAACATGGCTACTCCTTCGGTTTCTTATGCTTATGTGCTCGCGGGTGTGCTTGATCGTATGCTTGCGCTAAATGTTGAAAATCGAGGTGTGTATAAATTTGCGTTGTAGAAATATTTTCGTGCCCTAATAACTCTTGCACAGCTCGCAGATTATTACTGGATTCAAGCATGTGAGTTGCAAATGAGTGACGCAATTTGTGTGGGCTAATGTGGCTTGCCACCGCCTGCTTTTGTCCCCATTCCGCCATGCGTTTTTGTACATTACGGTGTGAAATACGCACACCTAACTTAGAGACAAATAAGGCTTTCTCATCGGGGTGCGCAAAACCATTGCGTAGTTTCAACCACTTAGAAACCCATTCTTTAGCCTCACCCGAGAATGGAGCGATGCGTTCCTTGTCCCCTTTACCCACAACTCGAATTTCTTCGGCGCCAAAATTAAGATCTTTAACATTGATGGATACCATTTCAGCTAAACGTAACCCAGCACCGTACATAAGCTCCATCATGGCCCGATCGCGAATAGATAAAGGGTCGTCTTCATTGACTTCAAGAAGCTGACTCACCTCGTCCACATCAAGATTCTTAGGTAGAGGGCGCTTTTTACGTGGCGCTGAGACCCCTTTTGCCGGGTTCGCCGTTAACTCACCACGCAGAATTAAAAAATCAAAGAAGCTGCGCAATGATGACAAACGAGTCGCTAGGCTACTCGCCTTCATACCATCACGCATTCCCTTACTGGCTAGCTGCCTTACCCATGCAGCATCAACTTGAGACCAGCGATTCACTCCGAGGTCACACAGATGATGCCCCATGGTTTCAAGTTGTTGCTTGTAATTACGTTGTGTATGTAAACTCAGGCCCTTCTCACTCCTCAAATACTCATAAAATCGATTAAGAGGAGCTTGCAACGCGTTAGGCAGAGGGTTGACTAAATCGTTCTTCATCGGCCAATTGCCAAGGTAATGTATCTATTAAATGTGACACCACAAGAGCTAAATGGCGCAAGAATAAGGTATCCATATGAGGCTGAAAATGTCCTCCATCAGCACTAGAAAACGCCAAGACACCTTGAGGCTGGCCTTTAGTTAATGGCAACACGACAAATGAACCTAGCTCTGGTGCAATAACATGCTCGCCAAGCAATCGCTGGCAATCGCTTTTTCGTAAACGCCCAAGATAAGCATCTTTACCATTAAAGTGGTTAGTCGCAAAGCGCTGCCAGTTATCCCGACTAATATGCAAAGGTTCATAACGATGATCGAGCAAACGTAGATAGGCAGTTAGCCCTAACTCTTGCGCTTTTTCTTTTATCGCGGCAACCACTTCACACAAAGCTTCACAATTAAGAAGTTGCTCTTGTAACTCCATAAACTCATGAAAGGTTTTATCGTTGTTTGCCGCTAACGACATTAAGGCCGTAATTTCTTCTTCTAATTCTTCAATACGCTGACGCTGACGAGACATCTGTACATGGACAAGCGATACCGCTCCCATTTGCTGATGAGGAAGTGCTAAATGGTCTATTAGCTCCGGTTTATCTTTAAAGAAATCCGGGTTATCGCGTAAATATTCTTCGACTACTTGCGCCGTCAGCGCATCCGCTTGAGGTTGAGACAAAATTGCTCCTCATTAACAAGAAAGTTGGCCATCAAAAACATGCACGGCAGGACCTGTCATAAACAGGGGTTTACCCGGACCTTTCCATTTAATGACGAGGGAACCGCCAGGCAGATGAACTGTAACTTGCTCATCAAGGATTCCTTGCACAATACCAACAGCAACCGCTGCACAGGCACCGCTACCACAAGCTTGTGTTTCACCAGCACCGCGTTCATAAACACGCAAATTGATTTCAGAGCGGTCAACAATATCCATAAAACCGGCATTAACACGTTCAGGGAAACGTTCATGAGATTCAAGCAACGGCCCTAGCGTCTCAACAGCCGCAGTCACGACATCATCCACAACGGTCACGACGTGTGGGTTGCCCATACTGACAGCGCCACAGAATAACGTTTGTTCCGCAACCCGCATAATGTATGTTTTTTCCGACTGTTTCGCTCTAAACGGTATTTTGCTTGGCTCAAATTCTGGCACACCCATGTTAACCGTAATTTGATCATCATTTTCTACGTGTAGAACCATTTTGCCTTTTTTCGTACTCACATTAATGCTGAACTTATTGGTCAACCCTTTCATACGAACAAAGCGCGCAAAACAACGAGCACCATTACCACACTGCTCGACTTCACTACCATCAGCATTAAAGATGCGGTAGTGAAAATCGGTTTCTGGATCATAGGGAGCTTCAACCACCAATAGTTGGTCAAACCCCACTCCAGTATGTCGATCCGCCAAACGACGGATCAATTCAGGAGAAAAAAAGACGTTTTGGGTAATGCAGTCCACAACCATGAAATCATTACCCAATCCGTGCATTTTAGAAAAATGAAAATGCATATCGTGTCATTTACTCCGGCAAAATGCTCTCTAGTTCCCACAAACTAGATAATTCTTCACGCTGACGAACTAAGTGTGACTTATCGCCATCCACCATTACTTCGGCCGCACGAACACGGGTGTTATAGTTTGAAGCCATGACAAAACCATAAGCACCAGCCGAACGAACTGCAAGTAAATCACCAGACTCTAAAACCAAAGAGCGATCTTTACCTAGGAAGTCACCCGTTTCACAAATTGGCCCAACCAAATCATACTCTTTTGCCTCTCCTTCACGTGGAGATACAGGTACGATATCTTGCCATGCTTGGTAAAGTACGGGACGAATTAAATCGTTCATTGCCGCATCAATAATGGCAAAGTTTTTATGCTCTGTGTGTTTAAGGAATTCAACTTTAGTCAGCAATACGCCAGCATTTGCAGAAATCGCACGCCCTGGTTCGAAGATTAATTCAAGATGTTGATGATTCTCCAAACGAGATAACAGCGCTTTCGCGTATTCAGATGGTTGAGGCGGTAATTCATCACGATAAACCACACCCAAGCCACCACCGACATCCAAATGTTTAATCTGAATGCCTTGAGCAACCAAGTTATCAATCAGAGCTAACAAACGGTCAGTCGCATCAATAAATGGTTCAATCGCCGTTAATTGTGACCCGATATGACAATCAATTCCTTTCACTTCAAGGTTTTCAAGACTTTGAGCTAATTGATACACCTCAGGAGCACGTTCAAATGCGATACCAAATTTATTATCACGCAACCCTGTCGAAATATAAGGGTGAGTTTTAGCATCGACATCTGGGTTGATACGTAGTGAAATCGGTGCAATCACACCCATTTCTGCCGCAACCTTGTTCAAACGTTCAAGCTCAGGCTCTGATTCAACATTAAAACATTTAATCTTGAGCGACAGTGCTCGCTTCATTTCCGCTTCAGTTTTACCGACACCAGAAAAAACAACTTTAGCAGGATCACCGCCGGCAGCGATAACACGTTCCAGTTCACCACCAGATACGATATCAAAACCTGAACCAAGTCGAGCTAATGCGTTAAGTACACCAATATTAGAATTGGATTTCACTGCATAACACACCAAATGTGGGTGTTCACCTACCGATTTATCAAACGCATGCCAATGACGTTCTAAAGTAGCGCGCGAGTAAACATACAACGGCGTACCATATTGCTCAGCCAATTGAGTCAACGAAACGTTTTCAGCCCAAAGTTGGCCATCATCCTGATAATTGAAGTAATCCAAATTTTTTTCCTTTCTCTATAGTATTGAATTTACTGTGTTTGTGAGTTCTGCTGAGAGTCATCCGGCATATAAAGTGGGCCCGTTTGGCCACAGCCAGCCAATACCAGTGTGGATAACAAAAACAGCGCGGTGATGGTCTTTTTCATTTTGCAATTCGTGATTATTTCATCAATGCCCCCTATAATCGCACCACAGTCAGGAAAAGCAATAGGATAGACAAGATGAATGAAACTGAATTTCATCAACTGGTAGATGCTCAACTAGAAACCCTAGAAGAAATGATAGATAACTCAGGGGCTGATATCGATTACGAAAACGTAGGAAATGTGCTTACATTGGAGTTTGAAGATCGCAGTCAAGTCATCATCAACCGCCAAGAACCAATGAAAGAGATCTGGCTTGCATCAAGGGCTGGCGGCTTTCATTTCCGCTACGATGGAAATAATTGGCTATGCACAAAAACGGGCATTGAGTTTATCACCATGGTAAAAACCGAATGCGAAAAGCATGCTGGTGAACATATTGAGTGGGAAGATTAACCAAAAAAAAAGAGCATTAAATTGCTCTTTTTTTATTTATACATTTTGAATTTCTATGCACTTACCGCTTTAATTGGCTTGGAATAAACCGCTGAGTCATTCCGATATGGCACCACATAAGAATCACCCTCCTCTGGGTGAACTATCTGGTAATACTGTGGCAAGTTAAAGTTAATAAACTTAGCGGCAATATTGTCATCATCTTTTACCGACGTGTAGAACCCGTTCACAGCAGCAATCATTTCGTCTTTTTCACCACTGAACTGATGATAAACTTCAACACGATTAACTTCATCTAACACATAGATATTGAATCCCTTATCGGTATCTTCAAAAAAGAATTGCACTAACCCTTCACTTGCGAACCCATCCACAACATCAGGTAAATGAAAATCATCTTCTTTATCTAACATCAATAAAGGTGAACCACTGAGCTTACTACTAGAAATACTGCTATAAAAATCGACAGAGTTTTCCAGTTTTTGTACGGAAACACCGCGACGCTCAAAGAACAGACCATACATCTGTTTGCCGATACGCAATGCTTTGAAACGGCGACGTTGCTCTTGTTCCATTGGCTTCAAACGCAGATCAATACACTCTGCGAGTAATTGATACACTAAATTACGCATTACACCGCGAAAATTCTTACTGTAGCAAAATACATCGACTGACTCGGGTGGCAACGCATCCTGATGCATCTTTCCTAACGTTGTTTTTAGCGCATCAATCATCGCAGTCTCACCACGAAAATGCAGTGTACGCACTTCTTGCCATGAGTTGCGATAAACCAAATCGACACTGCCAATTAAACTTTGAGGCTCCTCACCGAAGCTCAAAATATCGACATGTTTAAGATCGACTTTTAAGGCTTTATTTTGTAAATCCGCCGTTGGGTCTTTTTCAAAGTTAATAAACATCGCCAATTGGCTAATTTCACATGGACTCGCCAGAGCTTGCATTGTCGGGCGACGTTTATTAAGAGAAAAGGTGTTACGTAAGTCGCTAACCATCTGATAGAACTTATCAATATCTAGATGAGCATCTTTAATCACAGAATGTAAGCGAGTCGATTCAGTAATCAAACCATTAAAAAAAGCCCAAGCCACCAGCTTACTTAAATATTCGTTTTGCTCTAAGCAGCGCTGACCAATCATGCGCTTAGCCACTAAGGGCTGCTTATAAAGATACCACCCCGGTTTATTGGCGCATCCAGGTAAAACCTCAATAAAAGAGAGGTCGGGCTCATGTAAATCTGGGGAAATCTGAGGATTTAACAGCGTAACCTTGCCTGGTAACACTTCAAATGCCGCATAAAGCTTACGCGCTAAAATTGAAATATCTTGCGGGCTGATTGCAGAAGTAATGTCATTGCGTCGAGCAAATTGAATCAAATTACGATAGCTTTGCATCAAAGCATCCAGCAATGCATGGTGCATCACTTTAACTTCTTCTACTTTCCAGTGACGGCGATTATCAAGATGCTGAATCACATCCAAAGGCCATTGCCATTGTGCCGTCAATTCTTGTAATACGGCTCTACGCCATGGTAATGACCCGACGCCAGGCTCACGAGACAGCTTTTCATGGGTTTTCAGATAGAAGCAGCGTCTTACTAACTCTAATCGTGACGTATCACCTATACGCTCCAAGTAACGGGTTACTTTTTCGAGCATTAAATAATACGCATCCATGCTGTACAAATCGGGTTCGTGAGTAAAAAAACGCCGTTTGGTATCCACACTCAGTAATTGAGTGTGTGGGTACTCCCACGAATACGCTTCCAACAAAATCGCTTTCAATACCGATTTATAAGGTGAGTCGATACTTTTATACAATTGCCACAAATTCGCCCCAAAATATTCTTGGGCAGGAATTCCTGTCAATTTACCGAAATCAATCCATTCATCTCGATCAAGGTATCCGTGACGGACCAACTCATTAACGTAATCGTCGTAGCACTCTTCCATTTCTGGAGGAACCATATGCCAAAGCAGACGTTTACCCGCAAGACGCATAGCTGAACGATAAAACTCATCAAGTAACAGAAGGTGCTGTGAAGACCCACAGTTTTCCCCTGTCATTGCATCCGATTGATCATGACGAAAACGCTCTTCATCCATAATGAAGAAATTCGCTTCTACGCCCTGACCTTTCGCCCATTCAGTAATCAATAAACATTTATTACTTAAATTTTCACGTAACTCACACGACATATCAGCCGACACACACACCCAGATATCCAAATCACTGGAAATGCTTTGGCCAATAGATGAAGTGCTACCCATAGTGTATAGGGCAAGAATATCGCAATTGAGAACGGGGTCTAGAGGAGTGTCGGCGGTCAGATGTAGGTCTTGAACGAACTGTTGCTGTGTCTCATTAAAATCAAATTGATAAATGCCACAAGGAACCTGCGCATCAAAATACCCGGGAATCTGCGGATGATTGTAATGCAGCAAAAGCGGAATAAGATGAAAAACACGCTGACTCTGCAAATTCATAAGCGCCAGCGCACGTTCTGTTCGTTGCTGGTTCAGCTTATCTACTCGTTGAATTAAAGTCGTTGTGTAAGACCGCAAGGTAATATCCTGATTGGTACATCAAACAAAGCATACATCGTTCATAAAACGAACAAACGCGCCAATAAAACGTGATCAATTTAACACTTTAATCAATCACGGTAAAGCTATGTTGAGCGAAGTTATACCAAAGGGCTATCACTAATTTAGTAGTCGTTTAAGTCCGTTAGTCACGACGCTGATCGGTTATCCCGTCAAGCTGCCTTAAGATACCTAACCCAGCCTTGTGAGCCAACATCTAAAAGACACTTGGATATAATATAGTGCATATTTCAAACGAGATACAAATCACATTATTTTGTTTGTTGCAAACAAACCACCTCTTGAAAATGGACAGCTAAAATCTAGTAGTGAGTTTTTGGTCGATGAAATGGTAGGATTAGAGTAATTTTCTCTAGCTTTATGGATAACTCATGACACGCACGACCCCAATTCGAATTGCAACCCGAAAAAGTCCACTCGCTTTATGGCAAGCTAATTTTGTCAAAGACGCATTAGAAGCCGCTCACGAAGGATTAGAAGTTGAGTTGGTCACAATGGTGACTCGTGGTGATGTTATTCTCGATACTCCACTAGCAAAAGTTGGTGGCAAAGGGTTATTCGTAAAAGAGTTAGAACTTGCAATGCTAGAAGGCACCGCTGATCTTGCGGTTCACTCCATGAAAGATGTCCCTGTTGAGTTCCCTGAAGGATTAGGATTGGTCACCATTTGTGAGCGTGCAGATCCACGTGATGCATTCGTTTCTAATACCTACAATAACGTAGATGAACTACCACAAGGCGCAACAGTGGGTACATGTAGTTTACGTCGCCAATGCCAATTAAAAGAAGCGCGCCCAGATCTTATTATCAAAGAACTTCGCGGTAACGTGGGCACTCGTTTAGGCAAATTAGATGCTGGCGAATACGATGCCATCATTCTTGCAGCAGCCGGGCTACAACGTCTGGAGTTAGATGAACGAATTCGTAGTTTTATCGAACCAGAACAATCATTACCTGCCGTTGGTCAAGGCGCTGTAGGTATTGAATGTCGTTTAGATGATATGGAGTTGCGAGCACTACTTGCCCCGTTAAATCATGCTGAAACGGCAGACCGAGTGACTTGTGAACGCGCAATGAATATTACCCTTGAAGGTGGTTGCCAAGTACCTATTGGTAGCTACTCAGAAATCCAAGGAGATGAACTTTGGTTACGAGCTTTAGTTGGTGAACCAGATGGCTCTAAGATTGTTCGAGGAGAAATTCGTGGTCAACGCCAAGATGCTGAAAAAATGGGAATTACTTTAGCTAACCAATTATTAGAGCAAGGCGCTAAAGATATCCTCACCAAGCTTTATACTGAGCACGAGTAAATGAACACCGTATTGGTGACTCGCCCAGAACCAGCGGGCAAGGAGCTGTGTAAGCAGCTCCAACAACAAGGCATACAAGCTCTCTATCATCCATTAATAGATATAGAAGCAGGGCCCGACCTTTCCTCACTGCCTCAAGCTCTAGAACGAAGCCATATTGTTATTGCAGTGAGCCAATTCGCGGTTGAATACAGTCACCAATACCTCATTCAGAATAAGCTAAGTTGGCCTAGCCACTGTCAATACCTTGCCGTCGGTCAAAAAACAGCGAGCAGCTTAAGCAAAGCAAGTGGACACAAAGTACACTACCCAGAGATTAGCGATAGTGAACACTTGCTCCAATTATCTCAATTGCAACATGCTGAAAAATGCCAAGTTTTGATTTTGCGCGGTAACGGCGGACGCGAAGTGATTTACGATACCTTGACGCAACACGGTGCCATTGTCAGTTATAAAGAGGTATATAGGCGAAAAGAGCGCCCTTTTGATAGTCGTAAGGCCGTGGCTGCTTGGCGTGATGCTAAAGTAAATACTTTGGTGATAACCAGTGGTCAACAACTGCAGTTTTTCGTTTCACAATTTAATCGAGATGACCAAAATTGGTTATGGCAGCAACGTTTATTAGTACCTAGTGAACGTATTGCAACACAAGCCCGAAGTATGGGGTTTATAGACGTCATCTCAACCGGAAGTGCTCATAATTCAGATTTAGTGGCGGCTCTACAGCCCTAACCAACAGGACTCTAGCAATGACAAGTAACAACAATAATCCGCAAAAAGAACCTGAAAATCAGCAGGAGGTGACCCCTTCTTCGACTGAGTCATCTTCACCGTCATATTCTGCTGCGACTACTTCTGCAGCCAAGAAAGAACCAACGAACAACACCAGTGGTCGTCGTTTAGGAATCATAGCGATTGCCATTTCGATTGTCATCGGTGGCAGCCTATTTGCTTACACACAATATCAGCAACACCAATATCAAAATCGTATCGACCACTTACAGGCAAAGTTGTTTGAAACCCAGCAAACCTTAAAAGCTCAGTTAGACAAAGGCCAACAGTCATTAGATGACACGGAGAATCTACTCAAAATCAAAACCGACACCGCGTTAAAGCAGCAACAAAAAAGTATTGAAAGCCTACAAATGGCAGTCGCGGATGTAAAAGGTCGTCGCCCTAATGATTGGTTATTAGCCGAAGCTGATTATTTAGTAAAAATGGCTGGCCGCAAACTCTACCTTGAGCACGACCCAGAAACTGCAACCCAGTTAATGGAAAGTGCAGACCAGCGTATCGCATCACTAAATGATCCAAGTTTGGTTAATTTACGCCAAGCAATGGCAGATGATATTACGACCTTACATGGTATTCCGTTAATCGATAAAGATGGCTTAGTGTTACGTTTAAATAGCTTAGAACAGAAAATCGATCAGCTACCGCTAGCGAACGCCATTCTTCCAGATGCGCAAGAAGAGAAACACGATGTGGTATCTGAAAATATTAACGATTGGCAACATAATTTGCTGACATCACTTAAAGACTTTGCGGGTAATTTCATTACATTCCGAAGCCGAGATGGAAATGTGGTACCTCTGCTATCACCGAAACAAGACTTCTACTTAAGAGAAAATCTGAAAGCGAAACTAGAAACTGCGATTCGTGCCGTTTATGACCGTCAACAAGAAGTATTCACTAACTCACTCGAAACGGCCAATACATGGACGCAATCCTTTTTTAACTCAGATAATAAACAAGTCCAAAACTTCAGGGCAACAGTAGCTGAGCTTGCTAAACAAAAAGTCACTGTCAAATACCCAACGACTCTTTCGTCTCAAGCGCAACTTTCCGACATTATTCGTGAGCGCCTACGTAGAGAAGTCACCTCAATGACAGGAGAAGATAAGCAATGATTAAAGCCATTCTTCTGTTCATTATTTTGGGCGCTGGATTGTTCGTCGGGACTGAATATTCTGGCCAGCAAGGTTATGTCCTGATTTCAATAGCTCACAAAACGATTGAAATGAGTGTCACAACATTAGTGATTGTATTTATAGCACTGTTAGCGATTATTTTCGTACTGGAGTATGTCGTTAAAAAGCTGTTAAGCACAACATTTAATACTTGGAACTGGTTTAGTGTGCGAAAAATGCGCCGCTCTCGTCGCCTCACCAATGAAGGGATTATTAAATTATTAGAAGGTGACTATAAGCAAGCAGAGAAAAAAGTCATACGTTGGGCAAAACACCATGACAACCCATTACTTTGCTATCTTATCGCTGCAGAAGCGGCTGAAAACATTGGCGATCGTAAAAAGCGCGACCGTTATCTTGCGCTCGCCAGTGAGCAAAATGCCTCGACTCTCGCCGTAGCATTGACTCGTGCTCGCCAACTGTTTAACGAAGGTGAATTGGAACAATCAATGAATGTTTTGCAGTCCTTACAAGCAGATCATCCAAACAATGTCATCCTGTTAAATCTTCTCAAACGTATTTACGCTCAACTTGGCAAGTGGCAGTCTTTAGTCGAATTACTCCCTAAACTACACCGCTATACCAACCTACCAGAGCAAGAAGAACAGCAGTTGACTGTTCAGGCTCACCAAGGCTTGATAGCACAAGTAGCGACTCGCCATAATATGGTTGAAGACCTTTTGGATCATTGGGGTCAAATACCTCGAAAAGCTCAAAAAGAGCCTGCCATTGCGGTTTGCATGGCGAAACATATATTGGCAATTAACAATGGCCAACCTGCTTTTGATTTCATGACCAAACAGCTCAAGAAGGCACCAAACTCTGAGCTTTATATTTTGCTAGTGGACCTCGATGAGGCCCATATCAAACCAGCATTAACTCTGTTGTTAAAGCAATTAGGTCGTGACGATAATAATGCGGAAGCTCATAGTGCTGCTGCTCGTTTATATAGTAAGCAACAAAAATGGTCAGAAGCTCAACACCATCTAGAACGGGCGTTATCTTTACGCTCTAGCGTGTCCGATTACGCATTACTTGCTCAGGTGCTAGAAAAACAAAACAAGGGACAAGCGGCTAAAGAGGTCGCAAATAAGGCATTATCTTTATTACCTTAACGTGTTCTGCAACAACAAAAAAACCAGCACTCTTGTGCTGGTTTTTTATAAATATTAAACATTAAATAACACGCGAAAATTGCTGCTGACGAGCCTTAGCGCGTAAGTATTTATCAAAACACATACAGATATTACGAATCAGCAAGCGCCCTCGCAATGTCACTTCAATATACTGTTCATCTACGGTCACGAGCTGATCATCAATAAAGGTTTGCAATAGCGCTAGATCTTGCTTGAAGTAGTCATGAAAACGAATACTAAAGCGACGCTCTATCATCTGCTTATCCAGCTTAAAGTTACACATAAGCTGCTTAATGACTTCACGGCGTAGTAAGTCATCACCATCAAGAGATAATCCTTTCCACAGTGCGTGACGCATTTCATCGACTTGCTGGTAATATTTTTTCAGATCTTTTTGGTTTTGAGCATAAGCATCGCCAATCATGGAGATAGCAGAAACACCAAAACCCACTAAGTCACAATCACCCTGAGTGGTGTAACCTTGGAAATTACGGTGTAAACGACCTTCACGCTGTGCAATCGCCAATTCATCATCTGGTAGTGCAAAGTGGTCCATACCAATAAATTGATACCCTGCATCGGTAAGAGTCTCAATCGTTTGCTGCAAAATGGCCATCTTCTCTTCAGCACGAGGCAAGTCAGCATCTTTGATTTTGCGCTGAGCAGCAAAAATATTTGGCATATGAGCGTAGTTAAACACAGACAAACGTCCAGGACGAATTTCTAATATGCGCTGTAGCGTTTTAGCAAAACTTTCTGCCGTTTGCTTTGGCAAGCCATAGACGAGGTCTAAGTTAGTTGAACGGAACCCCAGTTCCTTAGCGTGCTCAACTAAATCAACAATAAACTGTTCATCTTGTTCTCGATTAATCAGTTTTTGCACTTCTTTATTAAAGTCCTGCACACCAATACTGATGCGATTAAATCCTTCATAGTATAAGTGGTCGAGAATATTGAGCTCAATTTCACGTGGATCAATTTCAATACTGATTTCGGCATCACCAGAGAAATTAAACTCCTCATGCAAGATCCCCATAACCCGACTGATCTGTGCTTTGCTGAGGAATGTTGGTGTACCACCACCAAAATGTAGCTGCGTCACTTCCCGACCTTGCAGTAACGATGCGCGCTGACGAATTTCTAGCTCAAGGATATCAAGATATTCATCAGCCTTTTCAGGGTGACGAGTTACTATTTTATTGCAGCCACAGTAATAGCAAAGCTTGTGACAAAATGGGATGTGTACATAAAGCGAAAGAGGTCGTTCTGGGTATTCGGTACACGCCATATCATATTCAGCAATCGTAAACGCCTCATGAAACTCTAACGCCGTTGGATACGACGTATAACGAGGACCTGAGTAGTTGTACTTGTCTAAAATGGCTTGATCCCAAACGATCTGCTGACTTGGCACGACTGACAACGACATGATAATTCTTTCCGCTAAAAAACTATGACAAAAATATTTTGCCACATGACGTGCATACATCAGGTGGCAAATTAGAGAAATGAGGACTTAATGTTCGAATTTGCTAGCTTGATCACTAACTAGAAGGTATCGGTAAGTCACCGATACCTTAATTTGAATCAGACAAAATCTAGAGCATTGAGCCCTATTATGAATTACACCAATTGGATATTAATCTGATTATTCAACGGAGCGATGCGCTGTTGAAGACCTTTAAGCTCTTCAACAATGGCATCATTGAGACGCGACTCCGCTTTCATTCGGGCCAGATTCTGCTGCATTCTTTCACGCTTAGGCAAAGCTTGGCGCTCTTCACCACGCGCCATATCTTTTACAGTATGGTAAAGCTCAGAAAGAGCGGGATAAGCTTGGTCGAAGTCCTCAACTCTCTGCTCACCTTGAACATAATCCATAATGCAATAGATTCGAATTGAAGCTTCAGAGAGATCACATTGACCATTGATACCCGCCATACAAAGAACATTCACACTATCGAAGATGTTCGCGTTGCGTTTTTCAATCGCTAACATTTGATGGTGTGTCTGTAATGCTTTCTGTCTCTTCAACTTCAGCAGAAGGTAACCCGCGTAAGACGCTAAACCGATAATGATGATGGCACCAATAATGGCTAATAGGGTTACATTCATTACTTCACCTTAGTCTTTATATTGATTCAAATCGACGTCTTCAAACTGAGCCAACAACTCTTCATCAGTGTGAGCACGATGAGTCGTTGCTTTTGGCTGTTCTGGTTCTTCGACCTCAGTATCATCTTCTTCATCGAAGAGACCTAATTGCTTCATCAGAACTTCAATACGATCAAGTTTCTCATCCACGTATTTTTGTAGGCCAGCACCAAGCTTCTCACCGTTTTCAACACGATCGAGCAACACATTGAGCTGCGCATCATTTTCCAACATTTCCAGTTCTTGTTCTGCTGAAATACGACGTTGCTGTTTGGTCGGTTTTTTCTTCGCTTCAACCACCAATGGAATCTTCTTCTTGCTACCAAGACGAGGATCTCGCACCGTTTTACCGTGTTGATCTTTATGTGCAACAGCGTCAGAGTGGCGACTACCAGCTTTAAGACCTTTTTGCTTCTTCTGTTTCTTGCGCAGACGACCTTCTACATCCGCTTCACTGCGGTTACGGGTTACGATAATCTCTGCACTACTATTCATTCCAGGTTTTCTGGATTTCTTTGAGCGACTCATTACTGGGGCTTCCTCAGTAAAATTACATCATTGCCAATAAATTCAAGTTCGAGCTTGTCCCGCTCGGCCAGGAACTGGAAAGTCTCTCGACTAAAAAACACCACATGAGTCAAATCGCTCTTATAGTGCCATCCAGCAAACGCCTCTACGTTTTTGACCATCTTGGTCATTAAACCAATCCAGCCTCCAGGCTTAACTAAATTCAACCATTGCTGCCACACAGTGTGAGGATCATGCAGATGCTCTATCACTTCTGTCGCAGTCATAAAATCATACGTTTCGCTTAACACGCTTCTATCAGGATGGAAAAAGATGTCGTACAACGCAACTTGATGTCCGGCTTCTTCCAACATTATTGATAGGGTTGGCCCTGGGCCACAGCCAAAATCAAGTCCTCTCGATTGTGGCTCTAATCGTTTTATCATCGGGTCACCTACCCTAGATAGAAAACGACGATACCCCGCATCAGCAGGGTTATTTTCGTGTAAATCGTAAAACGCTTTTTCCCTCTCAGACGTTAATCGCTGTTCGGGATCCACGAAGACCAGCTGACAACGAGGACATTGAAGATAAGACCGAGATTTATCTTCAAAATATGCCTGACTTTCTTCATGATGGCATAAAGGACAAGTGTGCATAGCTGAGCTCCTCTAATGGGATGCGAAACATACCAGAAATCGCAATTAGAGTGGAGAGTTTACGTACAAATTCCCAAAAATTGATATAAAAATAGATAAAAAGCGGCAGAAAGACTGCCGCTATGCAAGTATTTACATCCGATCTACTCTTTTACTTCGATAAATGTCGCATCCGAATTATCTGAGATGTCACTTTCAGAATCTAACTTCAATTGGTAGTACTGATGGCGAATATAATAGCCAGGATAATTATAGGATTCATAAGATACATCACTGTCATCAGCTAACCCCTTTCGACGATAGAAAGTCGCATCTTCAGTAAACGTATCGCTACCATTATCATACTCAAGGTAGAGTGCAAAATTACGGTGGCGTAGGTAATAACCAGGGAACTTCACTGAAGCAAATGACACGCCACTGCCGTCAGCCAACCCTGGGACAGCATGAAACTCACTTGATGTCACAGGTTCAGGACTAGACTCTAACCACACACCATTTGCTCGATAGGATAAAACCGTATCAGGATAATTCAGCGGTTCAATTTGCACCGTATCAGCACGGACTATTTGCCATTGCTGCTGCGAATGTCCTTGCGTCTGATGCTTTTGGCTCTTAACGGGTAAAGAGACTAAAGTTTGCCCTGTTTGCGCATTATTAATGGCATATACAGACTCATCCTCTGACAGACTTTTCAAATTCCAATATTGGTTCAAGCTATCATGATTTGACCACAATACAGCGCCCACACCATTATTGGATGGTCCATCCCCCATATCTAATACCTTGTGGGTTGTCTCATGTTCAATCTGATATTTATCATCTAAGGTGTGGTGGAAAATAAAACGTTGAGTTAAGGAGTCATCGCATGGCTTTTGCACTAATGCTGAACCGTCGTAGCCATTGGAATGCAATGGTTGTAAGCATAAGTTTGTCTGCTCGTTTTTAACCACATACTCTCCTGACAATCCTGCAGTTCCCACACCTTCTGTTGTTGGTGTGACCTTTTCTATATTACCTTCATCGTCATAATACAACTTATCCATCGCTACACTGCGTCGGTACTCTCCTCCATCTGGTAAATCAGCATTGTGATACACCAAATACCATTGATCATGATATTGAATAATAGACTGGTGACTTGTAGGCGAGCTGACATCATCGGCATCAAGTATCGTCCCCTGATAAGTAAACGGCCCCATCGGGTTATCGGCAGTCGCATAATCAATACGTTCTGGCCAACTAGCAGCATAAGATAAATAGTAAATTCCGTTTCTCTCATGTAAATAAGGCGCTTCGGTAAAAGAAGGCACCTGATCAGTGTCGATACTCTCGATATCCCCATCAAGCTCAATCATATTGCTTTTCAATTTCGCCATCTTAATGATGCCGTCATCTGTTGCATTCCCCCAATACAGGTAAGCTTGACCATCTTTATCAATAAAAACAGTAGGGTCGATATCAAGGGTTTCGTTGGGGGTCATGCTATCCGTGACTAACGCTTGGCCAATAGCATCATGGAACGGGCCGGTTGGTGAATCACTCACAGCTACCCCGATACCAAACCACCCATCATCGTCATTATTTACCGGAACATACCAATAATATTTATCTCCTCGCTTAATCACTTGTCCCGCCCAAGCATCAGAAGATGCCCAGCTAAATTCATCCAGAGACAAAGCTTCACCATGATCCGTCCAATTCACGAGATCTTGCGAAGAAAAGACGTGCCAATCGTCCATTACGTAAGCGCTTTCATCAATATCAGCTTCATCATGCCCAGTGTAGATGTACACCGTATCATCGAACACGGCTGCCGCCGGATCTGCTGTATATATATGCTTAACAATCGGATTACTTGCGAAGGCTAAAGTGGAACTCAAAATATAAGTCAGTGTTGCAATCTTGCTAGAACAGGTAATGAAATTCATCCTATGTTCTCCCTAAATAGAATATCTGATTAACATTAAATCCAACGATTCAATGTCGATGCTTCAGACTCTTTTTTAGGGTTCTCACTTCCTGTGAAGCGGTATCAAGATAAAGCTAATAACCCGATTTCTAATACTCCCTGTTCAGTCCGAGAAACCGGTGAAGCGCTACTGGCACACTCTAAATTCGCCCTATCCTGTACAACAAGACCAACTACCCCATTAATCTCGATTTATCAGAATGATATGCCAATAATTCGAATCATTTCCATAATTGGGTCTGTAAGTTTATTCACTGTATGATGAGCAAATTAAGAATCAACGTGCATATATTGAAAGTTTGATATTCAGCCTCCGAATTAAATCAGGTCGAGAGCATCATTCCATTTCTTAGTCCCCTTCACCCCATCAAACACAAACCGCGAATTAGTCGATACATATAATTTCTTATAATAGTCATGATATAATGCTCGATTGTGCGTTGGAGCAATCGATATTTATTGCTCTAACACACAAAAATAGCTAAATATTTTTTATGTTAATTCAACCAATTATATTTATTGGTTTGCGGTAAAAGTCGACCATAAAGAAAGACTGACGTTAAACGTCAAGATGGAGTAATCAGAGTGAGCGCTAAAATTCATTACCAAAACACGCATTTTGTCACAAGTGCCCCAGACATCCGTCACCTACCTGCAGACGAAGGCATTGAAGTTGCCTTTGCTGGTCGATCTAATGCCGGAAAATCGAGTTCTTTAAACCGATTGACCAATCAAAAAAACTTAGCGAAAACAAGTAAAACACCAGGACGAACTCAGCTTATCAACTTATTTCACGTTACCGATGGTTGCCACATCGTTGACTTACCTGGATACGGATTTGCTCAAGTACCACTTGAGATGAAAAAGAAATGGCAAAAATCTTTAGGTGAATACTTACAGCAACGCCAATCACTAAAAGGTTTGGTTGTACTAATGGACATTCGCCACCCTATGAAAGATCTCGATCAACAATTAGTTCAATGGGCCATTGAATGTGCTATTCCGGTACAAGTCCTATTAACTAAAGCAGATAAGCTTAAAAGTGGCGCTCGTAAAGCTCAAGTACTCAAAGTTCGTAAAGATGCGGCCGCACTATTTGCTGGAGACGTACAAATTGATGCTTTCTCTTCGTTAAATGGTTTGGGTGTTGATGTACTGCGTAAGCGCTTAGATGAATGGTACGCTCCAATGCTGGAAGTAACAGAATCTGAAACAGACGAAAACATCAGTGAA
The DNA here is from genome assembly GCF_015686695.1 of Vibrio nitrifigilis. NCBI lineage: Bacteria > Pseudomonadati > Pseudomonadota > Gammaproteobacteria > Vibrionales > Vibrionaceae > Vibrio > Vibrio nitrifigilis. The sequence goes on from NZ_JADPMR010000003.1 coordinate 439,637, forward strand.
GGGAATGAAGACTCTCAAGCGTAAACTGATAACACGATTTTCTAAAAACCTACCAGCTCTGGTAGGTTTTTTTATATCTGTATACCCAACTGGACCTCAAGGTTCAAGATTCAGAGCTTTATTCGTTCCTAGACTGTGTGACTGATGTTCAACGTAGAATAACTAAGTCTTCAAATCAGCGTCTTGTCTAAAAGAGAATACAGTCTCGCTGAAACAGCACTTTGAAGTGACGTGCGTATATGCATCTGATCCATATAAAAGTCCCCGCCGAAGCGGGGAAAAGGGAGAGAATGTTGAGATATTAATACTATTGCCTTAATAGCATTGACCCTATCATCATAAATTTCAATAACTCTCTTGTTCCAATTTGATCCATACTCACCAAAAGAAAGCACATTAAGATGCTGAATTTAAACAAATTAAACTCTTAACGCACTATTTTTAAGCATCTTGCTTTGCGCCTATAAATAATAAAACTGTGAATGAAGCTTTATTACAAAACTGTCAAATTCATTCAGTTTATTATTTGAATCAATTGGAAAGGATTTCAACCACAATAGTGGCTTGGTTAATCAATAGACAAAAGAAAATAAGAGAACGGTGTGGGATAAAATCAAAAATGAAGGTAGCAAGAAAGCTATATATTGCAAGGTATAGCGCACAATAAAAAACGCCCCAGTCAAAAACTGACTGGGGCGGCTGAATCAGCCTAATCCAATAACGTGAAACAAAAGGTCTGAAAGATAGAACATCTTACCTCTGTACCCTACGAGAGATAATGTACAACATTTGCTCAGAAATGAAAATACTTTTTGTAACTTTTTTTCATGAAAGTTTTGTTAAGTAACAGTGATTGAATTTTAATACCTTGTTTTTTAAAGCGACAAAAAAGTTTTTTTCTTTATATAAAAAAGCCAGCGACTGTGCGCTGGCTCATACTATTGAGGCAAATTAGTCAAAATTTAACCTAATGTGCTTGTTCCCAGTTATCACCATGCCCAGCTTCTGCCACAAGAGGAACATGCAGATCTGCAGCTGATTCCATCAATTCTTGTACTTTACTTTCAATTTCGGACAAACATGACTCATCAACTTCAAAAACCAATTCATCGTGTACTTGCATTAACAAAGTCACTCGACCATTGCCTTCTTGTTCTATCCATTCGTCGACCAATAACATCGCTTTCTTGATGATATCGGCTGCAGTGCCTTGCATAGGAGCATTAATCGCAGCACGCTCCGCAGCTTTGCGACGCATACCATTACGTGATTTAATTTCAGGTAGGTGCAAACGACGTCCATAAATGGTTTCGACATAACCCCGCTCAGCAGCTCGACTACGTGTATCTTCCATATACTGCATGACACCAGGATAGCGTTCGAAATAAGTATCCATATAATGTTGGGCTTCACCGCGTGGAATACCAAGCTGTTTTGCCAAACCAAAAGCACTCATGCCATAAATCAAGCCAAAGTTAACGGCCTTAGCTCGTCGACGTTGTTCACTCGTCACATTATCAATCGTAGTGCCTAGTATTTCAGCCGCTGTAGCAGCGTGAATATCTTTTCCATGCTTAAACGCATCCACGAGTGCTTTATCGCCAGAAAGATGCGCCATAATCCGCAACTCGATTTGCGAGTAGTCGACTGCCATGATCTTGCGGCCATGTGGCGCAACAAAAGCTTGGCGAATACGACGACCTTCTTCATTACGCACTGGTATATTTTGCAAGTTTGGATCGGTAGAAGACAAACGTCCTGTGGCTGTGACCGCTTGGTGATACGAAGTATGAACTCGTCCAGTTGCCGCATTAATCATCTTCGGCAATTTATCAGTGTACGTGGACTTGAGTTTCGCTAAACCTCGATATTCGAGAATCACTTTAGGTAATGGGTAATCTAACGCAAGTTCTTGCAGAACTTCTTCGTTAGTGGAAGGAGCACCTGACGGTGTCTTCTTCACAACAGGTAATTCCATTTTTTCAAATAGAATCGCTTGTAACTGCTTAGGTGAACCTAAATTGAATTCCTGACCTGCAATGTCAAACGCCTTTTGTTCTAGTTCATCCAATCGTTGAGCGATTTCTTGCGATTGAGCACCAAGCAACATGTCATCAATCAAGACCCCTGCTCTTTCCATACGAGAAAGCACAGGCACTAATGGCATTTCAATGTCTTGGTATACTTTTTGTAAAGCTTCATCTTCTTCAATAAGCGATTGCAACTGATGATGTAAACGCAAAGTAACATCGGCATCTTCTGCGGCATAAGGGGCGGCTTCATTTAAATCAATCTGATTGAAAGTAAGTTGCGCTTTACCTTTGCCTGCTACCTGTTCAAATGAAATACAACTATGCTGAAGAAAGCGTAATGCTAAGCTATCCATGTCATGTTTGCCGCCGACGCTATTGTAGACATAAGACGCCAACATGGTGTCATGTTTAATGCCTTGCATATGAATATCATAACGCGCTAAAACACTCGCATCATACTTCAAGTTCTGGCCGACTTTCGCCAAATTTGCATCTTCTAGCAACGGCTTAAGCTGGGCTAATACCCAATCACGATCTAATTGCTCTGGCGCATCTAAATAATCATGAGCAACAGGAACATAAGCAGCTTTTCCTTCTTCAATTGCAAAAGAAATTCCTACTAAATTCGCCACCATGTAGTCAAGGCTGTCAGTTTCCGTATCAAAAGCAAACTCTTTCGCAACTTTTAGTTTTTCAACCCACTGATTAAATTCATCTTTGGTCAGTACAGTTTGATATTGGCTACGATCTATTTTTACTGCAACAGATTCAACCGATTTTTTTTCTGGATCACTGTAGCGACCCGCTCCGGATTTTTCATCAGCAACAACAGTACCATCACCACCATCAAGTAACTCAGTTAACCAAGATTTAAATGCCATTTGACCATAGAGCTCAACCAACCGATCTTTTTCTGGCGTTTGCTTAAGTAGCGATTCTGGAGAAAATTCCATCTCGACATCGAGTTTAATGGTGGCCAACTCGTAAGATAAGTAAGCATTCTCACGATTGTCTTCAAGTTTCTTCGCCATCGTTTTTGAACCACGGAAACCCAAAGGTTCGATTTTATCTAAATTGGCGTACAGTTCATCTAAACCACCAATACCTTGTAATAAGGCTAAAGCCGTTTTTGCACCAACACCAGGAACTCCTGGTATGTTATCGACTTTGTCTCCCATAAGCGCAAGGTAATCGATGATCAATTCAGGTGGAATCCCAAATTTATCAATAACGCCTTCACGATCCATTACAACATTTGTCATGGTGTTAATTAAAGTCACGTTATCATCAACAAGCTGAGCCATGTCTTTATCTCCGGTACTGATAAGTACCGGCATACCTGCTTTAGATGCTTGGCTTGCCAACGTACCTATCACATCATCAGCTTCAACACCTGACTCACAAATCAGAGGTAAACCTAATGCCTTAATAATGTTATGTAACGGCTCAATTTGGCACCGAAGATCGTCAGGCATTGGTGGGCGATTAGCTTTGTACTCCGGATACATGTCATCGCGGAATGTTTTACCTTTTGCATCAAATACGACCGCAATACGATCTGAAGAGAATTGACGCATCATGCTGCGGACCATATTAACCACACCATATATGGCATTGGTTGGAATATCACCGTTACTCATCGTGCCTGGATAGGCGTGAAATGCACGATAGAGATAAGAAGAACCATCAATAAGAATGAGTGGGTTATCAGGTATGCGAGCCATAATTGTTTTGCTGTCCAAGTGAGATTATTGGTTAATGGGTAAGGATGCCACGACTGCTGCTTGGTTTCCATGTCCTAGCTCGTTTTACTCAATAAGATCACGTTGTTCAAATATTCTGCTAAACAACCCCACCCTGTGGATAAGTCTGTTTATATTTTTTATCCACTGGTTATCAAACCGTCTTTTAAACATCAAAAATAAAAACTATCTTGTTGTTTTTTAAATAAAAATAATTAGATCGATCTTTCTTTTTATGATCGATCTTCGATCACACTTTGTGGACAAGATTTTTACGCTATCGATTACTAAGCTGGGATCGAGATCAGATCCTATTGTTTGAAGTTTCAACGATTAAAAAGTTTACGCAAACGGTTGGTTGAAGAATTTGATGGCAAACGCCAAATCCGAGGCATAAAAAAAGCGACATCATAAGATGTCGCCTAGCAATACAGGTTAAAGCCAAATTTAATCAGCTTCACCATAAAGCCTAAATTACACTGGAAGCAATGTGAGCAATGTCGTGTCAAAAAGAACTTCCGTGGATTTAGAACAAAAATTGTAACGTTACCGAAATAAGAGCTTAAGTTACTTTCTCGTCTAAACCGCTACGTCATTCCCTAAGACATGGTTAATAATAATTATTCTCATTTAATAGTCAACACCTAAATGAGAAAAAGTCTCATTATTTTTTAGAGCCATACCATAAAAGAGATCTTGCTCTCAATTATTCGTGATATGAATCTTTAAAACAAAAAACGGGCTGACTACTAGTCAACCCGTTTGTTCTATCTTTACCCGACGGTAATGATTAAATAATAGAATTAGTCTCGTTTAAGGTACTGCGCTGTTTCCGCATTTTCTTGAGCTAACCATTCAGCAACATCTTTAGCAAAATACGTTAGGATTCCATCAGCACCAGCACGCTTAAAGCACAATAAAGATTCCATGATGGTTTCTTTCTCTTTCAGCCACCCATTCATAATCGCAGCTTTATGCATCGCATATTCACCAGATACTTGATAAGCGAACGTTGGCACTTGAAGTTCCGTTTTAACTCGACGAACAACGTCTAAATACGGCATACCAGGCTTAACCATGACCATATCGGCACCTTCGTTCACATCCATTGCAACTTCATGTAATGCTTCATCGCTATTAGCAGGATCCATTTGGTAGTTCTTCTTATCCGCACCTTTTAAATTTCTAGATGAGCCAACTGCATCACGGAAAGGACCATAGTAAACCGACGCATACTTCGCTGAATAGGCCATAATTTGAGTGTATATGTGTCCCGCTTTTTCTAATGCTTCACGGATTTTACCAATTCGGCCATCCATCATATCTGATGGAGCAACAACATCTGCACCTGCGGCAGCATGAGACAGAGCTTGCTTAACAAGCACTTCGGTTGTTTCTTCGTTCAGAACATACCCTGTTTCATCAATAATGCCATCCTGACCATGCGTAGTATAAGGGTCTAGAGCCACATCAGTAATAACCCCCATCTCTGGCACATGAGCTTTAAGCTCCCGCACAGCACGTTGCACTAAACCTTCTGGGTTATATGCTTCTGCAGCATCCAAGGTTTTCACATCTTGGTTCACGACAGGAAATAGCGCCAAAGCAGGCACACCAAGATTGGCTAGATATTGCGCTTCTTCAATAAGTAAATCGATAGATAAGCGATCAACGCCAGGCATTGATTCCACTTCTTCACGACGTCCTTTACCCATAAGCACGAAAACAGGATAGATAAGATCACTGACAGTCAGTGTATTTTCTGCAATAAGACGGCGGCTAAAATCATGTTTACGAATACGACGAGGACGACGGCCAGGGAATTGGCCTTGGATAGATATGGACACTAGACTCTCCTTCTTTATGACACGCACAGCACCAAAGATGCGGTGGTGGTTGAGCTTTATTTTGGAAGTGTTACCAAAATCATATCACTCTTAACTTTCTGTACCAGAGGAATAACGAAAAATCCTTCAATGATTCACAACGCTGACTAACGTATACTGCGAATAAATAACACCCAAGCAACGAGAGACCATCATGATAGATACTCATGCTCACATTTACGCTAAAGAATTCGATCACGATCGAGATGAGGTCGTAGAGCGCGCTATCGAACAAGGTATTGAACATATTCTGCTGCCGAATATCGACTTAGCGTCCATTGAACCGATGCTAGCAACAGAAGCCGCCTACCCAACTATCTGTCGTTCGATGATGGGGTTACACCCTTGTGACGTAAAACAGGATTATCAAACCACACTAAACACGATGTTAGCATGGTTCGATAAGCATCCTTTTATTGCTGTGGGGGAAATTGGGATTGATTTATATTGGGATCAAACGTTTAAAAAAGAACAGGAAATCGCCTTTATCAGTCAAATGCGCTGGGCAAAAGAAAAACAACTTCCGGTAGTGATCCACACGCGTGACTCAATGGAAGAAACCTTACAACTGGTTAAACAAGAACAAGATGGCAATCTTCGAGGAGTGTTCCACTGTTTCGGAGGCAGCATTGAGGAAGCTAAAGCGATTAACGATCTGGGCTTTCACCTAGGGTTAGGTGGGGTCTCTACATTTAAAAATGGTGGAATGGATAAAGTGATTCCCCATCTGGATATGGATTACGTCATTTTAGAAACAGACTGCCCTTACCTCGCTCCGGTTCCGCATCGAGGTAAACGTAACGAGCCATCCTACACTCGCCTCGTGCTCGATAGAATTGTGGAGTTAACGCCTTATTCAGCCGAAGAAATCGATACGATTACGACCCGTAATGCCAAGCATTTATTTCAGCTTTAACTCCCAATAAAAAAGCGACCAATTGGTCGCTTTTTTAAATCTATATCCATTCTATTCTTCTGCGCTTTCCGCTTCATCATCCATCTCATCTCTTCTTGTATAGAAACGAGCAAAGAACAGACCAATTTCAAACAACAAGCACATAGGCACAGCGAGTAATGTTTGTGAAATCATATCTGGAGGAGTTAAAAGCATACCAACAACAAAAGCACCGACCACGATGTATGGTCTCTTCTGTTTGAGGCTTTTTACATCTGTTGCGCCAGTCCAACACAATAAGATAATCGCAACAGGCACTTCAAAAGCGATCCCAAATGCCAAAAATAGAGCAAGAACAAAATCGAGATAACTGGTGATATCTGTCATATACTCTACCCCGCCAAGCGAAATAGCAGTAAAGAAACCGAACACAAGTGGAAATACGACAAAATACGCAAAGGAAACGCCGCAATAAAACAGTAATGAACTCGACATCAGAAGAGGAAAGATGAGGCGCCGTTCATGACGATATAAACCAGGAGCGATAAACGCCCAAACCTGATAAAGGATATAAGGTACAGAAATAAATACAGCCACAATTAATGTCAGTTTAAGTGGTGTAAACAGTGGAGAAGCCACATCGGTCGCAATCATACTCGCGCCATGAGGAAGACGATCCACTAATGGCCTTGAGATAAACTCATAGATATTATTAGAAAAATAGACCAGTGCCAGAAAGACCACTAATACTGCTGCAACACTGCGTAATAAGCGATTACGCAACTCAAGCAGATGAGTGATCAGAGGCTGAGTCTGCTCATTTTCAACTGAAGACATTAGAACCCCATAGAAACGGATCAAAAAGAGTTACCCTCAAACTACAGGTAACTCTCTAATAAAGGATTAGTCGGCTTTGTCGGTAACAGTAGATGAAGAAGCTGTTTTTTGAACGGTAGCTTCTTTTTCATCGGTTTCAGATGACGCTTCCGGCTGATTTTCATTTGCATAAGAACGCTGAACGTCTTGGGCTGATTTCTTCAGCTCATCCACCGTTTTTTGCAAGTCGGGAGAAAGGTCTTTCATCCCCATTTTTTCAGCTTTACGTAAATTCTCTTGTAACTCTTGAATCTTCAATTCTTGAGAAAGCTCATCCTTAACGCTATTCGCCATACTTTTCGCCGCACTAACAAATTTAGCAACGGAACGAATCGCATGAGGTAAACGTTCTGGACCGAGAACAACCAGAGCAACAACGGAGATTAATACCAGTTCCCAAAAACCGATATCAAACACTATCTATGCCTGCTCTTTATCTTTTTTAGTTTCTGCTGTGGTTGCAGATGCACTGTTTTGCTGTTCAATGTTTTTTGCTTCAAAATCTGCATCTTTCTTCGCAGCGTTAGAGTCTTCGTCTTCCATTGCTTTTTTGAAACCTTTAACAGCGCCGCCTAGATCACCACCGATGCCGCGTAGTTTTTTAGTGCCAAACAGCAGGATCACGATGACAGCAATAATAAGCAGTTGCCAAATACTGATTCCACCCATTTTCTATACCTCGGGTTATTACTTAACTGATTAATGTCTCGTTTAGCGGCGATAAGAGCGCCAGCTTAACAGCCAAAATAGAATACCGACTGTCCCACTACCTAAAGCAATTTGTTCCAAATTACTCGTAAACAAAATGGTAGAACAAACGATAAGTGTTGCACCCACACCAAAAAGAAATTTACCGGTTGCGTGTTGTCGCTTACTGTCTCGATATCCTTGGTAAAGCTGGTCGATGCGCTGATTCATCACTTTACCTTGTTTGAGGCTATCATAAAGTAGCTCTGGTAGCTCGGGTAATTTTTCCACCCAGTACGGTGCACGTTGTTTGACAGCATTTATTACTGCCTGAGGTCCAATTTGCTGCCTCATCCACTGTTCTAAGAAAGGTTTTGCCGTCTCCCACAAATCTAATTGCGGGTACAACTGGCGACCTAAGCCTTCCACATACAGTAAGGTTTTTTGCAAAAGAACTAACTGTGGTTGAACTTCCATATTAAAACGACGTGCGGTATTAAACAAATTCAATAACACATGACCAAAGGAAATTTCACATAGAGGTTTTGCAAATATAGGTTCACAAACAATCCGAATCGCGACTTCAAATTCATCAATGTTGGTGTCAAAAGGCACCCAACCCGAATCAACATGTAGTTGAGCCACTTTACGATAATCACGATTGAAGAAAGCTAAGAAGTTCTCGGCCAAATACCGTTTATCTTCGTTATTTAAGGTACCGACAATCCCACAATCGAGACCAATCCATTGTGGATTGTCCGGATGCTCTGGGCAAACAAACACATTGCCAGCATGCATGTCAGCATGGAAAAAGCTGTCACGAAATACTTGTGTGAAGAAAACACTGACACCACGCTCAGCGAGTAACTTCATATTCGTGCCATTGGCTTCTAACGTAGCAAGATCTGAGACCTGTATACCGTAAATACGTTCCGAAACCATGACAAATTGAGTGCTGTAGTCAGTATGTACTTCAGGAACATAGAGCTCTTCACTGCCTTCAAAGTTACGTCTTAATTGAATGGCATTGGCCGCTTCACGGCGCAAATCCAATTCATCTAACAGAGTTTTCTCGTATTCACGAATAACTTCAACGGGTTTCAAACGACGCGCATCTGGGACCGCTTTTGCTACAATACGAGCCAAGCGATACATCAGCTTAATATCGGCATCGATAACGGGTTGAATATCAGGGCGAATGACTTTTAATACAACATCTTGACCTGTTGCTTTCAGTTTCGCTGTATGGACTTGAGCGATCGAAGCTGACGCTAGCGGATTGATATCAAAATCGTCAAACCATGTGTCGATAGGACCACCAAGTTCAGACTCTATACGCTGTTTAGCCAATTCGCCATCAAAAGGAGAAACTCTATCTTGTAGCTGAGCAAGTTCATCTGCGATATGGGGGGGAAACAGATCACGTCTAGTTGACATCATCTGTCCCAACTTAATCCAAACAGGCCCTAACTCTTGTAAAGCGAGGCGTAAACGCTCACCTAATGGACGATCGGAGTGCTTATTTCTAATCCAGAATAGACCTTTACGGGCCAGTAACGGCGCCTTGGTTAACTCATGATTAGGTAAAAGCTCATCCACACCATATTCAAGTTGCACCTTAATGATGTGATAAAGTCGTTTCATTTCTGACAGGGTCATAGAGTTTCCAACAGTTGTTGAATTTTTGCCTCAACACGAGCAGCCTGGCTTTTCACTTCATCCACTTGATCGCAAAAATCGGCGATTTCTAGAGGTGCTGGTGCAATGCGCCACTCTTCCGTCAACACTTGCCCAAAATGTGCGTTGTGCTTATTCACACGATCTTGCACAAATTGGAAAATATCTTTGGAGCCTTGCACGACAGAATGAGCAACAACATCGCCGGTCACGCGAGATAACCACTCTTCAGGATTCGGCTTACAATCAGTCATCAACTGCGCGAATTTTTGCGCCAACTGAATATCGCCGTCTAACACCACTTTATCTTGCTTAATCAACTGTGTGATATTCGCCTGCTCTCGCAATTGTGGTAATACCGACAAATGTAGTGATAGATAGCAATCAGGCTGACCTTCATAGTCAGATAACACATCAATCTGCTGACTAAATATAAACGTCAGGGTTTTATTTATCTCTTTAAGGTGCAGCTGAATCACTTGACCTTTTAGTCGTGCTAAACGACGAACCAAATCTGGGTTATCGTTTATCAGAGTGTTAAGCGATGTTTCGATGACAGCTGTAACCAAAGGTACAAATGGCATAAGGCAACCTTAAAATTTATAACCACGGTGCAATGCAACGATCCCACCAGTTAAATTGAAATACTGCGTTTGTTCAAAGCCTGCGTCGTCCATCATCCCTTTCAACGTTTCTTGATCTGGGTGCATTCGAATCGATTCGGCAAGGTAACGGTAGCTTTCAGGATCGTTAGCAATCATTTGCCCCATTCTTGGTAAAATATGGAATGAGTATGCATCGTACACTTTTGATAAAGGTTCAAAAACAGGTTTAGAAAACTCTAAAATCAATAAGCGACCGCCTGGCTTCAGAACTCGAAACATGGAACGAATTGCTTTATCTTTGTCTGTCACATTACGTAGGCAAAAGCTAATGGTAATGCAGTCAAAGTAGTCATCTGGGAATGGCAGTTCTTCTGCATTCGCTTGTACATAGTGGACATTGCCAACAATGCCATGATCACGCAGCTTATCGCGCCCTACATTCAGCATTGAGTTGTTAATATCAGCAAGAACTACATGACCTTTCTCACCAACAATACGAGAAAATTTAGCGGTTAGGTCCCCAGTACCCCCGCCCAAATCGAGAATACGCTGGCCAGGTCGAGCACCGGCACAATCAATCGTAAAACGTTTCCATAACCGGTGAATGCCACCAGACATCAAATCGTTCATGATGTCGTATTTGGTCGCAACTGAAGTGAATACTTGGGCTACTTTGCTTGCTTTTTCTGATTTATTAACGGTTTCGAAACCGAAATGCGTTGTTTCTTGAGTCTCTTCTGAGTTCGAATTTACGCGGATGTCCGTCATTTCTTTTCCTCTTAGGCACAAGAGCCTAACTATCAAACTGCGACTGGGGGATGAGCTAGTTTACTTTATCCGTTGCCTGATGTCTTTCCGACAACGTATTTTCCTCATTCGCATCAAATTGAGAACGCTCAGCAATGCCGCTGCGAATAGAGCGTTTGATCTCTACTCCCAACTGCTTAAAACTTTCGGCCTGACGAATCGCATTCCCACGACCCGATACTAGCTTATTCATGGCGCCCTGATAATTTTGGTTAGCTCGGTCAAGCGATGTTCCCAAGCCTTCCATGTCTTCTACGAATAAACGCAGCTTATCGTACAACTTACTCGCTCTTTCAGCGATAATTTGTGCGTTTTGATTTTGCCGTTCATTACGCCATAGGTTATCAATAGTACGCAATGCAACCAATAGCGTTGTCGGACTTACTAAAATAATATTTTGCTCCATCGCATCATTCACCAAACTAGGATCGGCCTGAATAGCGACTTGGAACGCGGGTTCTACCGGAATAAACATCAACACATAATCCAGTGTTTTGATGCCTTTGAGTTGATGATAATCCTTCTGTCCTAACCCTTTTATATGACTACGAATTGAGAGCAAATGATCACGCAAAGCGCGTTCACGCTGCTCATCGGTTTCCGCATTAAAATAGCGTTCATAAGCGATCAGCGTCATTTTAGAATCGATGACGACTTGTTTATCGTTAGGTAAATAAACGATCACATCCGGTTGATAACGCTTACCGGCTTCGTTTTGCAAACTTACCTGTGTTTGATATTCATGGCCTTCACGTAATCCTGATTCCGAAAGCACTCGCGCTAAGACGACCTCACCCCAATTCCCTTGCTGTTTATTGTCACCTTTTAACGCTTCGGTCAGATTGACCGCTTCTTTCGCCATTTGTTCATTTAAACGCTGCAAGTTCTTTAATTCATGAACTAGGGTATGACGCTCTTTTGCTTCATGATTAAAGCTATCATTGACTTGCTTTTTAAACCCTTCCAATTGCTCGCGTAGCGGATTCAAAATCCCAGCCAAGCTTTGTTGGTTTTGTTGATCAACTTTGGCCGTTTTTGCTTCAAACAGCTGATTAGCAAGGTGTTCAAACTGCTGCTTTAAACGTTCTTCCGCTCGTTCTAGCAACGCCAATTTTTCTTGGTTAGATTCCAGCTGCTGTTGATGACGAGCTTGTTGTTCGTGTAATTGAACTTCCAGTTGGGCCTTCTGTTCACGAGCTTTATTTAAATCATCGGCATATTGCTGTCGTTCTTGTTTAACTGCTTCAAAATAACGCAGCTTTTCCAATGCTGCCATTACCTTACCGTGTGATTGTTTCAATTCATATTCAGCACGATCACGCTGACTATCCAAGTCCTCAAGCTCTTGCTGAGCCTCCTGAAGAGATCGTTTAAGCTGTTCAACTTGCTGCTGGTGCCAATGCGTTTGGCTTTCAAGTTGCTGTTCAAGCAGTTGCGACTTTAACTGCAACTTTTGCTTGATCCACCAGCTCGCAACACCCCCTGCAACAGCGGCACTAACTAGCGAAGACAAAAGCGTGAGTTGATGTTCAATGATCCATTGCATAATGACTGCTTACCCAGTTGTATTCTCTGTTGAAAATGGTATTTCCATACTGGATAAATGTCCAGTTTGTCGCACGATAAATCACCCTATAGACTAGATTTACTTACTTTTATTGGAACTCTTCTCATGAATGAACGCCGAGCCATCGGGCTGGGGTTATCTGCGGTGCTATTATGGTCAACAGTTGCAACTGCGTTTAAGCTAACTTTGGCTCAATTTACGCCTGTTCAAATGCTCACAGCAGCAAGCATTGTCTCTGCTCTTGCTTTAATCATTATTTGTCAATGTACCGGCCGTTTAAAACAGCTTCCTGCAACCTTTCTCTCTAATCCATGGTATTACTTATTGCTCGGATTAGTGAACCCTTTGGCCTATTACGTCACTTTATTCAAAGCCTATGATTTATTGCCAGCCTCTCAGGCTCAATCCATCAACTACAGTTGGGCGATTACTTTGACACTCATGGCCGCTTTTTTCTTAGGGCAAACGATTCGTAAACAAGATTGGATTGCATGCCTACTGAGTTATATCGGTGTGATTGTCATTGCCACCAAAGGCGATGTGTTGAGTCTTCAATTTGACAGCACCTCAGGTGTGGCCTTAGCGCTGTTCTCCACTTTACTATGGTCTGGTTATTGGATTCTGAATGCCAAAAATAAAGCTGACCCCATCATCAGCGTGTTATTAGGCTTTTTAGTCGCAATTCCATTTGCGATCATGTTAAGCCTTTACGAAGGTTCAGATTGGCACCATATCAATGGTGAAGGCTGGTTAGCTGTTACCTACGTGGGGCTATTTGAAATGGGTATTACCTTCGTTTTATGGTTAAGTGCTTTAAAAAATACCAATAACACGGCCCGAGTCAGCAACCTGATTTTTATATCCCCTTTTATTTCTCTGATTCTATTGGCCACCATCATTGGCGAAACCATCCACCCGTCAACATTAGTGGGGTTAGTGATGATCATTTGTGGTTTGGTTATTCAGCAATTCAAAAGTAAAAAAGCCTCTCAAGAAGCACCGTCTCAAGGGTAAAGAAAAAGCAGCATGGGTGACCAATGCTGCTTATTTCATTCTTCGATGTCGATATTATACACGTTGAAAGGGAATGACCATTCCAACCGTGATTGAGCTTGATCTAGGCTCGTTGATGAAGCTCTGAATCCTGCATCTTGAGGTCATTTGGGTATATTAGGTAATTTGCTCACGATAGAGCTTAGGACTAACCCCGGCTTTACGTTTGAATACACGAGAAAAATAGAGTGGATCGGAATACCCAACAATACGACCAATATGGTTAACTGAATAGTGAGTGGTCACTAACAACTGCTTGGCACGGCTAATACGCTGATCATCGCGCCATTGGGTAATGGTCATCTTCATCTCATCACGAAATAGATGCCCTAAGCGTGAAGGTGACAAACAAGCATGGGCAGCAACATCTTCTAAGGTGAAATCTTGATTTAAGTTCTGTGTCATGTAATTCATTGCTTCAATCACACGTGGATCAATGGGCTTAGTTACCACGTCTGGTTGAACGGTTTTACATCGGATTAAAAGCTGCTCTAATAAATTGATTGATAAGTCATTGCGATATGGCAAATCGGACTTTGCGGTATATTCAATATCAATAAACAACTCTTCTAATGGCTGGGTCACCGACAATGGTAATCCTTGAGTCACATAGACGCCGTTCACTTCTGTTGGCCAAGTCAGCCAATCATTCCAAAACGCACGAGGTCTAAAGTAGACCCAACGATGGAACCATGAAGCACTATCAGCACTACGCTGATACAAGTGAGCCGCACTTGGTGGGAAAAGTAAAATATCTCCGGCACGTACTTTGAACTCGTTTTCGCCAGAGAAAATAGACCCTTCACCTTTACTGGTAAAGTTAATGATGTAGCCTTTCATCCCATTAGGTCGTTCGATACGAAAATCGAGTTCATCCCCCTCAATAATAGGAGTCAGTCCGGCGACGAGATGAGCGTCAAAGTTATAACCCGGTTTTAATGGATCGGTGTTCTGCATACCAAAGGCTTCGTTGATGTTTATCGCTAGTGTATGTTGCACATCGACCAATTACGATTTTCTAGTTCACATTTTATCTAACACAATCCATTGAGTTGCTGAAAATGCTTCCCTGAACAGGTCTGTGCTTGCAGACTGAACTAAAAAGTCGCTCGGCAAGCCGTGTCGTCGTCGATGCCAATGATGATTTACTTCTGGTAAAGGAGTGCTTAGTTGGCCCACTGGCGATAAATCTTTGGCGTGAACCTCATGACGAATTTCAAGTCGCGTGGGAATACTATTGCGCGCCAGGTACTCTATTACTAGAGCCCCTTGATGGAAGTAGTAATTCATGTTTATGGAAAGCTGATCGACATGACTTATTTGCCCCCACTGCTCTACACGATCAGCGCGGTGTCGAAACTTCCATTGAACAGACTCTAAATTTATCGGTTGTCCATTATTTTCAATGATTAACCGACCTTCAAAAACAAGCGTATCACCATGCACAACCTGAAAAGTCGTCGGAGTAAGCCGTGCGACTCTCAGCTGCCAATGATCTTGTGCAATGGTGTAGCAACGATTGGGAGCTGATTCCTCACTAACCAATTTTACTACCTCAAGCCGATAGCCCCTTCTCAAATGAGAAAGGGCTAAGTTTACTTATACCAATATTAAATCAGTATTTAGATACCAGATGCTAAACGGTAGTACATGCTATTAGCTTTCAATTCAGTTTTGAACTGACGAATGTTAGTGTTTTCATCGATGACCACCATTTCCATACCCAGAATATCGGCATAGTCGCCCAATGTATCTAAGGTCACTGCTTGAGTGTAAACAGTATGGTGAGCACCGCCAGCATGAATCCACGCAGCAGCTGCAGTTTGGATATTAGGTTCTGGTTCCCATAGAGCATGTGCAACTGGAAGTTTTGGTAGGTCTGCAGGTGGCTCAACGGTATTGACCTTGCTAACCAACATGCGGAAACGGTTTCCTAAATCAATAACAGACACTGCCACGGCAGGCCCCGCTTGTCCAGAGAAGAGTAAACGAGGAACTTCACAACGAACACCGATAGTGTGTGTATGAATTTCAAGACGAGGCTTAGCTGCAGCAATCGATGGACAAACTTCCAACATGTGCGCGCCTAAAATTTGGCCGCGACCACCAAAGTTATAGGTGTAATCTTCCATAAATGAAGTACCGCCAGACAAACCTTGAGCCATCGTCTTCATGATGTGAGTCATCGCAGACGTTTTCCAGTCACCCTCACCGCCGTAACCATAACCTTTTGACATCAAGCGTTGGGTTGCAAGGCCAGGTAAGCTATCAATACCGGTTAAGTTTTCAAATGTATTGGTAAAGGCTTTCGCACCAACAGAAGTCAGAAAAGCTTCCATACCTGCTTCTAAGCGTGCTTCTTTTTGCATGATTTTCAGCAAATCACTGTCGTGCAGTAATTTTGGATCCATAACATAAGTTGATGCGTATTCATCTAAAAGACGAGAAACATCAGCGTCAGAGATAGAATTCACCGCTTCAGAAAGCTCACCTAAACCGTAAGCATTCACTTCATAACCGAATGCAATTTGTGCTGAAACTTTATTACCCTCAGTAACCGCTACTTGACGCATGTTGTCACCAAAACGAGCCACTTTTAGGTCGCGACCTGCTTGTTTACCTACGGCGGCACGACACCAGTTATCAATTTGATGGTGAACTTCAGGATCTTCCCAGTGGCCAACAACCACTTTGCGATCTAAACCTAAACGAGTACCAATGAAGCCAAATTCACGGTCACCGTGAGCACTTTGGTTCAGGTTCATGAAATCCATATCAATGGTATCCCAAGGGAGAGCTGCATTGAATTGAGTGTGCAAGTGTAAGAAAGGTTTGTTCAGTTCAGATAGACCGGCAATCCACATTTTTGCTGGAGAGAAAGTGTGCATCCAAAGTACTAAACCAAGACAGTCTGGGTCATTGTTCGCCGCACGACACACACCTAAAATTTCATCCGGTGTTTTTACAATGCCTTTTTCTACAATAGGCACTGAAATAGATTCAGCAGAATTCAAACCATTGACAATAGCACCGCTATCTTTAGCTACTTGTTGTAATACTTCAGGACCATAAAGATGTTGAGAACCGGTCACAAACCAGACTTGTTTATCATTAAATACTTTCATAACTTTCCCTTAATTATTTTTTATTGGATGAGGACTGTCCGTAATAAGCATTAGCGCCGTGTTTACGTAAGTAATGCTTATCCAGTAGGGCTTGATTGATATGATCAACGTTGGAATTTATCTGTAGGGTTTGCAGAGCCATGTCTGCGACAACTTCCATCACAACAGCATTGTGAACCGCTTGTGCTGCGTCTTTACCCCAACTGAATGGACCGTGCTCTTTAACGATGATTCCAGGAATAGCGGTAGCCTCATTATCACCAATAGTTTCAACAATGACTTTACCGGTGTTGTATTCGTAATCATCTTTAATTTCTTCATTACTCAACGCACGAGTACACGGAATATCACCATAGAAATAATCCGCATGTGTGGTACCAAGAGCAGGAATAGGTTTGCCAGCTTGAGCCCATGATGTCGCGTGTGATGAGTGAGTATGAACAACACCACCTATCTCAGGGTAAGCGCGATATAGCACAAGGTGGGTTGCGGTATCTGAAGAGGGTTTCAAGGAGCCTTCTACCACGTTACCTTCAAGATCAACCACCACCATGTTTTCTGCTGAGAGCTCGCTATACGCAACACCACTCGGTTTAATGACAACCAAACCTGACTCTCGATCAATCGCAGAGACATTGCCCCACGTAAACGTCACTAAATGGTGGCGTTCAAGATCCATATTGGCTTGCCAAACCTGATGGCGAAGTTGACGTATACGCTCAAAATGAGCGCTACGGGGGTTATTTAGCACTGCATGTTCAGCCATTGCTACGCTCCTGAGATAAGTGGAATTCTTCGATTTGTTCGATATGACGGCCTAACTCACGATAGGCACCATAACGTTGCTCGCGGCGCTCTTGAGTTGCTGAGTTAGGTTGATAAGTTTGACAAATAGGACTTGCCATCACTTTTTGTGCGGTTTCGCTATCTGGGTGCACACCCGCAACGACCGCCGCAAATATAGCCGCCCCCAAAGCACAACATTGTTCAGAGCGAACAATCGCTATTTCACGCCCAATAACATCAGCACACATCTGCATCACAAACGGTGATTTTTGAGAAATACCGCCAATGGCAATCACACGATTGACGTCCATGCCTTGGTCCACAAAGCAATCTACAATTGCTTTTGCACCGTGAGCAGTCGATTCAACTAATGCCGAGAAAAGAGCGGGTGCACTAGAGCCAAGATTTAACTCGGTTAATGCACCTTTAAGGCGCTGGTTCGCGTACGGAGTACGACGACCATTGTGCCAGTCCATAGCTAATGGGGAGGTGGCTTGGACTTCGTAATTTTGTGCAGCATCTGCCAACAGAGGAATTAATTGGTCTTCGATGCCTTTCACTGCTTCTGCTTGGTCTGGATTTTGCACGGCCCACTGCTGCAACGGCCACATCAAAAGATTTTTATACCAAGCGTAAATATCACCAAATGCAGACTGACCTGCTTCAAGCGCGGTCAATTTAGGAAGCGCACTCCCCTTCACTTGGCCGCAAATACCATGGATAGTTTTGTCACCAACTTGGTCATGATCGACCATCAAAATGTCACAAGTAGACGTGCCAATAACTTTGACTAAATCGTGTGCACCAGCACCAGCACCGACAGCACCCATGTGACAATCAAACTCACCAATTGCAACAGCGATCCCTTCTGGCAAGCCAAAACGCTCAGCCCACTCAGCAGATAGACGGCCAGCTTCTTCATCGGAGGTATATACGCGTTCGAACATACGATCGCGCATCCCACTTAAAGTTGGAGATATTGCAGTCAGGAATTTTTCATCAGGTAGGCCACCCCAGCTTTCATGCCACATCGCTTTATGGCCTGCGGCACAAATGCCACGACGGAAGCGATCAGGATGCTGGTTACCACTGATCAGCGCAGGAATCCAGTCAGCAAGTTCTACCCAGCTGTAGGCATTTTTTGCGATTGAGTCATCTTGTTCACTGATCCAAGCTGCTTTTGCCCAGAACCACTCAGACGAATAAATACCACCGATATATTTGGTGTAATCAGGGAAATCGTTGCCATGAGCTAACTCATTGATGAGTTCTGCTTTTTCAACAGAAGTATGATCTTTCCACAACACAAACATCGCATTAGGATTGTTTTCAAATTCAGGAAGAAGCGCGAGAACATTACCATCCTTGTCGATAGGTGCAGGGGTAGAACCTGTAGTATCAACACCAATACCGACAACAGATTGTGCAATCTGGGCTGGTACTTGTGCCAACGTATCCTTGACTGCACTGGTCATCGCTTCAATGTAGTCTTGAGGGTGATGACGAAATTGAGACTGTTCAGGGTTACTGTACATACCTTTCATCCAGCGCGGATAGTAGGTAACTCCAGAGGCGACTTCTTCGCCATTTGTCGCATTAACCAATAATGCACGTACAGAATCTGAACCAAAATCAAGACCGATAACATGAGCTTGATGTGTAGTGAAAGTGTCCATGACAGCTCCATCAATGGTTGGAATTGCTATTTGTTATAACCGCGCCCCTCCCGTTCAGCCATGAATCAAGCTGCTACAAGTATGGATAAAAACGCCACAAGACAAATTCCGTGCGTTAGCTTAAAAAAACCACCAAAAATATCCATTTGACCAAGATCACACAAAAATGACGCTAATATGCGACAAAATGTCATGTTCGTGAACGAACATGACTATAACGAGATCCACTTCATATCTGTCCTAGCTAAATGAATGGACAAATTCGCTACATTTTTTTGCTGTGATTTCTATCACTACCCACGTGCCACAGCAGTGTAAATAATCACCAACGGAACACCCTACATTCCTAAAAATGGATAAATAATAATGAAACTAAAAACCCTACTTACTACTGCAGCGTTGTCAGGGTTAACCCTACTCAGCGCTTCTGCCAGTGCCTTTTCCCTATTTGGCTCTGACGATGACACAATGAAACTTGGTTATTTGGTCAAACAACCAGAAGAACCTTGGTTTCAAACTGAATGGTCATTTGCAGAACAGGCCGGAAAAGACATGGGCTTCGATGTCGTTAAAATGGCAATTCCTGATGGTGAAAAAACGCTAAACGCGATAGATACCTTAGCGGCCAGTGGTGCAAAAGGATTTGTTATTTGCACCCCAGACCCAAAACTCGGCCCTGCGATCATGGCCAAAGCCAAAAGTTACGATCTCAAAGTGATCACTGTCGATGACCAATTCTTAAACGCAAAAGGCCAGCCGATGACTAACGTGCCTTTAGTGATGATGGCCGCTAGCCAAATTGGTTATCGTCAAGGTGAAGAATTAATTAAAGAAATGAAACACCGCGGCTGGGATCAATCTTCAACAGGTGTCATGGCGATTACCGCTGATGAATTGGATACAGCCCGTCGCCGTGTCGATGGTTCAATAAAAGCGATTCAAGAGTCCGGTTTTCCTGCGAATCAAATTCACCGAGTCCCAACCAAAACCAATGATATTCCAGGCGCTTTAGACGCCGCCAACTCTTTGCTTGTCCAGTATCCGAGTGTCAAACAGTGGTTAGTCGTCGGCATGAATGACAATACCGTTTTAGGCGGTATTCGTGCGACTGAAGGTCAAGGATTTAATGCCAATAACGTCATAGGAATTGGTATTAATGGTGTCGATGCAGTCAATGAATTAGCCAAATCTAAACCAACTGGTTTTTATGGTTCTCTGCTACCAAGTCCAGATGTGCACGGTTATAAAAGTATCGAATCTCTCTATAAATGGGTTCACGACGGCATCGCGCCGAAGAAGTTTGTTGAGGTCACAGACGTGGTGCTCATCACTCGTGATAACTACAAACAAGAACTTGCGAAAAAAGGCTTGTAACTCTCTTAGCATCAGCAAACGTGCTGATGCTAAGTTTGCACACATAGGAGAGATGGTATGAACAACTCCCCCTCATTTTTAGAATTTTGTCATATTTCCAAACACTTCCCTGGCGTGAAGGCACTCACTGATATTAACTTTCGGGCCAATCGCGGCAGCATTCATGCTTTGATGGGTGAAAATGGTGCGGGTAAATCCACATTGCTAAAAACATTAAGTGGCTTGCACCAACCGACAGAAGGCCACTTGAATATCGATGGCCAACAATTGGTATTTCATAGTGCCAACGATGCTCTCGACCATGGTGTCGCGATTATTTATCAGGAGCTCAACCTAGTTCCTGAGCTTAGCGTGGCGGAAAATATCTACTTAGGCCAACTACCAACCAAAGGCGGACGTGTTGATTTTGATACGTTAAATGCCATGGCTAAAGAACAACTAAAACGTCTTGGTGAACATTTTGATCCATCTCGTCCGTTGAAGGAGTTTTCTATTGGTCAGTGGCAAATGGTCGAAATAGCCAAAGCTCTGAGTCGTAATGCTCAGATTATTGCCTTTGATGAACCCACCAGTAGTTTGTCACAACGTGAAATTGAAAACCTTTTCACTGTGATTAGAGAATTGCGTGATGCAGGCAAGATCATTTTGTATGTGTCGCATCGAATGGAAGAAATATTTACTCTATGCGATGCGATCACCATTTTTAAAGATGGCACGCTTGTGCAAACATTCGACGATATGTCCCACCTCACACATGAGCGTTTAGTCGAGCTCATGGTAGGGCGTGAAATTAACGATATTTATAACTATCGTGCGCGACCTTTAGGTGAAAGCGGATTACGAATCGAAGAATTTCAAGGACCTGGAATTACTTCTCCCGTTTCACTCGATATTCGTCAAGGTGAGATTTTAGGCTTATTTGGTTTAGTCGGAGCAGGTCGCACAGAATTAACCAAATTAATCTTTGGTGCAGAAAAACCTACCGGTGGCCAACTCTATCTTCACGACACCCCTATCTCAATTCGTAAACCAGAAGATGCGATTCGAGCCGGCATTACCTTATGCCCGGAAGATCGCAAAACCGATGGTATCGTGCCGATCCTTTCGGTGGCAGAAAATACCAATATCAGCGCACGCCCATGGCATCTAAAACTCAAAAGTTTGATCGATTTTTCTTGGGAAGAGACCAACGCAGCCACTCAACGTAAAGCACTCAACGTGAAGGCCGCCTCCCTCGAACAAAAACTGGGCGAACTCTCTGGTGGCAACCAGCAAAAAGTGATTCTTGGCCGTTGGTTATCAACGGCGATGAGTGTCATTTTGCTTGATGAACCCACCAGAGGAATTGATGTTGGAGCAAAATCTGAGATCTATGAACTGATTTTTAAGCTGGCTGAAAATGGCGTCACAGTACTCGTGGTATCGAGCGATCTCCCCGAGGTCCTCGGCATATCCGATCGCGTGCTCGTAATGAAAGATGGCGGCGTATCAGGAGAACTGCAACGAAACCAATTTAACGAACAAACTGCGCTTCGCCTCGCTATGTTAGGCGAAGAGAAAACAGCGGCGTAACCAAAGGAAGAACCTTATGTCTATTTCAAGTACATCGAAAGTGACACAACCTGAAGAAAAATCGCACCGATTTAATCTTGCTCATATCTGGGATAAATTCGGTATGTTATTGGTTTTTGCAGGGTTATTTTTACTCTGCTCCCTGTTTGTGCCCTACTTTGCTACCTTCATTAATATGAAAGGTCTTGGCCTAGCCATTTCTATGAGCGGTATGGTGGCCTGTGCCATGCTATTTTGTTTAGCATGTGGTGACCTCGACCTTTCTGTTGCTTCTGTGATTGCATGCTCGGGAGTTGTGACAGCCGTTGCCATCAATGCCACCAGCAGTGTCATTCTCGGAGTTGGCGCCGGATTACTCTCTGGCGTTGCTTTTGGTTTACTCAATGGTTTTGTCATTGCCAAACTGCAGATCAATGCACTGATTACCACTTTAGCAACTATGCAAATTGCTCGTGGTCTTGGCTATATCATTTCAGATGGTAAAGCGGTGGGTATTACTGAGGAGAGCTTTTTCGCACTGGGTAATTCGTCATTTATTGGGGTCCCAACGCCCATTTGGCTTACCATCGTTACCTTTGCCGTGTTTGCATTTCTGCTTAATAGAACCGTTTATGGACGCAACACATTAGCCATAGGGGGTAACGAAGAGGCCGCAAGACTCGCAGGTGTTAATGTTGTAAAAACCAAACTGATTATATTCACTATGTCTGGTTTTATTTCTGCCCTTGCTGGCGTCATTCTCGCGGCTAGGATGACTAGTGGTCAGCCAATGACATCTGTCGGCTTCGAGCTCGTCGTGATCTCAGCTTGCGTTTTAGGTGGGGTTTCACTTAAGGGGGGAATTGGTAAAGTCTCATATGTCATTGCCGGTGTGCTTATCTTAGGTACGGTAGAAAATGCAATGAACCTACTAAATATGTCACCTTTTGCTCAATATGTAGTGCGCGGTGCCATTTTACTCGCAGCGGTTATCTTTGACCGTTACAAACAAAAATCTCGTGCTTAACGGCTAACTCTAGTCACGAAAATAATCATCACGGTAAACCAACCAAAAGCTCTCTGTCACCTCTCGCAGAGAGCTTTTTTATCACCTTTAGCTATAAAAATATTTTTGTGAACAAGATGTTATTTTGTTTGCTATTAAAATGGACAATATCGCTAGCCAAAATATTATGTGACAAATCTCGCCATCAGTAGACCTATTTCGACATACTCTCACATGGAAACAAAATATTATAAAGAACTACCCTAACTATTATTTTAATCCGTGAAACAAACATCCATTAATTAAAATATCGATATATACCTTTAAATTTAAAAATAATTTAATGGTAAAAATAATATAAGTATTTTAATCAGGATGAGAATATAGGAACATCAATATGTTAAAACCACTAACTCTGGCCCTCGCGATCAGTTCGTTATTGATGTCTGGTGCGTCGATGGCAAATAACCTCACCGTGGGTTTCTCTCAAATTGGTTCAGAATCTGGCTGGCGGGCTGCTGAAACATCCGTAGCAAAAACGGAAGCAGCGAAGCGAGGAATCACACTAAAAGTTTCAGATGCCCAACAAAAGCAAGAAAACCAAATTAAAGCTGTTCGATCCTTTATCGCTCAAGGTGTCGATGCGATATTTATTGCTCCTGTAGTCCAAACTGGCTGGGAACCGGTGCTTGAAGAAGCCAAAGACTACGATATTCCAGTGTTCTTACTTGACCGTACCGTTGATGTCGATGACAACTCTTTATACATGACCTCTGTTGCCGCTAACGACGTACTTGAAGGTGAAGTTGCCGCTCATTGGTTGGTTAACAAGGTCAAAGATAGAGACAATTGCAATGTCGTAGAGTTGCAAGGCACCGTTGGTTCAAGTGTGGCAATCGAGCGTAAAGAAGGGTTTGATAAAACCATTAAAGACGTTAAAAACATTCATGTTACCCGTACTCAATCTGGTGAATTTACCCGTAGCAAAGGTAAGGAAGTTATGGAAAGCTTTATTAAAGCGGAAAATAATGGCAAATCAATTTGTGCTGTATTTTCTCATAACGATGATATGGCTATTGGTGCAATCCAAGCAATTAAAGAAGCAGGATTACAGCCAGGGAAAGATATATTAATTGTCTCTATTGATGCCGTGCCAGATATATTCCGCGCCATGTTAAAGGGTGAGACCAATGCCACTGTAGAATTAACACCAAATATGGCTGGCCCAGCTTTCGATGCATTAATTTCGTATAAAGAAAAAGGGATTGTCCCTCCGAAAAAAATAGTCACTAAATCTACTCTTTTCTTACCTAAAGATGCCGCAAAAGAGTTAGAAATTAAAAAGAACCTTGGGTATTAAAACCTAGTTACCACGTTGTTTATTGATTATTTGGTTACCACCTCATATGCCCATGCATATGAGGTGTATACGGAGTCGTTACCATGTCCAATCCAGAACTGGTACTCAACGCCAAGCGTATCTGTAAAACTTTTCCGGGCGTAAAAGCGTTACAGAACGTCGACTTTTCTTTGCGTAAAGGCGAAATTATGGCTTTGCTAGGAGAAAATGGCGCGGGTAAATCTACGCTAGTCAAAACCCTCACTGGGGTATATCACAAAGATTCAGGGGAGATTTTGTTAGAAGGTCGCCCTATCTCACCGCAAAACACTTCGGATGCTCAACACTTAGGCATTGGGACTGTCTATCAAGAAGTCAACTTGTTACCCAACATGTCAGTCATGGACAACCTGTTTATTGGTCATGAACCCCGCCGATTTGGTTTTGTAGACCGTAAATCCATGGAAATAAAGGCGAAAGAGATTGTAACTAGCTATGGTTTAAACATTGACGTTTCTCTTCCTTTAAATCAGTTTTCCGTAGCTATCCAACAAGTTATTGCCATTGCTCGTGCCATCTCAATGTCGGCAAAAATTTTAATTTTGGATGAACCAACTGCGAGTTTAGATGGTAACGAAGTCAACATGCTGTTTGATATCATGCGCCAACTTAAAGCACGTGGTGTCAGCCTGATTTTTATTACTCACTTTCTTGATCAAGTTTACCAAGTGAGTGATCGGATTACCGTACTGCGTAACGGCCAGTTGATTGGTACAAAAGAAACAGCGGATCTACCACAAATCGAGCTGGTAAAAATGATGCTTGGTAGAGAACTCGAAGAGAATGCCCTCAAACGTGCAGGAAAAACCACTTGGCATGATAAGCCTATTATTCAATTATCTGATTACGGTAAAAAAGGGACTATCGAGCCATTCAACCTTGCGGTGCATGCAGGAGAAATTGTTGGTTTAGCTGGGTTATTAGGCTCAGGCCGAACTGAAACGGCCCAAGTCATTTTTGGCATTGAAGCTAATGATTCTGGCCAATGTAAACTGCAAGATAACGTAGTATCCATTCACTCGGCACGACAAGCGTCTCACCTAGGACTCGGCTATTGCCCAGAAGACCGCAAAACCGACGGTATTATTGGCGCGGCGTCAGTACGAGAAAATATTATCTTAGCTCTTCAGGCTCAGCGTGGATGGTTCAGGCCATTGTCGCGTAAAGAGCAGGAACAAGTAACCGAAAGGTTTATCAAACAACTTGCCATTAAAACGCCGAATATAGAGCAACCTGTCGAATTTTTATCTGGTGGCAATCAACAAAAAGTCTTATTGGCTCGCTGGCTACTCACTAAGCCAAAATTCTTAATCCTCGATGAACCCACTCGCGGTATTGATGTGGGTGCTCACGCTGAGATTATTCGATTAATAGAAAGCTTATGTGCAAACGGGTTAGCTCTATTAGTTATCTCTTCAGAACTTGAAGAATTAGTCGGCTATGCCGATCGAATTATCGTGCTGAAAGACCGAAAGCAAGTGGCAGAAATTACCACTGAGGATCTATCGGTACCCGCCATTATGCAAGCTATCGCAATGTGAGGTGAACGATGAGTATTTTAACCCGATCTACTTTGCCCAAGTCGGGGCACAAGCCTCTGCTCCATCTTCCCAAAGGCACACCACAAATCGCAGCATTGGTTTTGCTGCTTTTAGTGAATAGTTTTATTGCAGATAACTTTTTCTCTATTCATATCCAAGATGGACGGCTCTTTGGGAGCTTGATTGATATTCTCAATCGTGGCGCTCCCGTTGCTTTACTAACGGTGGGAATGACGTTAGTGATTGCGACAGGTGGCATCGACTTATCGGTAGGTGCTGTGATGGCCATCAGTGGCGCAGTTATGGCTAGCATGGCCCACCAAGGTTATGACCCTACTGTTATTCTCCTCTGTGGCCTTGTCGCTGGAGCCTTGTGCGGTTTATGGAATGGTCTTTTAGTCGCTATTTTTAAAATTCAGCCCATCGTCGCCACGCTTATTTTAATGGTGGCAGGACGAGGGATTGCCCAATTAATAACCAAGGGCCAAATCATTACCTTTACCAGTGATACGCTTGCTTGGTTTGGCAGTGGCACATTGCTGTATTTCCCTACCCCAGTATGGCTGATGTTATTTGCAGCGCTTGCTGTGTGGGCATTAACTAAGAAAACCGCTCTCGGATTATTTATCGAATCCGTAGGGATTAATATTCGCGCAGCTAAGAATGCAGGATTACATACACCGGCGATCGTCATGTCTGTGTACGTTGTCAGTGGTGTCATGTCAGCCATTGCTGGGATCGTCGTTGCGGCAGATATTCAAGGTGCTGATGCCAACAACGCAGGCTTATACCTAGAAATGGATGCGATTTTGGCTGTGGTTATTGGTGGAACCTCATTAATGGGCGGCCGCTTTAATCTCTTTTTAGCCCTAATTGGTGCCTACATCATTCAAAGTATTAATACCGGTATATTGCTTTCCGGCTACCAACCACAATGGAATCAGATTGTTAAAGCTGTTGTTGTGCTTGTCGTACTGGTCTTGCAATCTCCAGCGGTTATACGTGCGATTAAAGGGAGAATGAAACATCATGATTAAACGTCATTTCCCACTATTCATCACCATCTGTGTGTTCCTACTGGGCTATTTTTTCTGCGCGCTGCAATTCCCAGCATTCCTAAGCACACGAGTGATTTGTAACATACTAACAGACAACGCTTTTCTAGGCATATTGGCCGTTGGTATGACCTTTGTCATTCTCTCTGGTGGCATCGATCTATCGGTAGGCTCTGTCATCGCTTTTACTGGCGTGCTCATTGCGACACTGATCAGTGATTTTGGCATTCATCCTTATCTTGCCATGATTATTGCTCTTATACTGGGAGCACTATTCGGTGCCTTTATGGGATGGATCATCGATACCTTAAAAATACCAGCATTCATCGTCACGCTGGCTGGGATGTTCTTTCTGCGCGGAACCAGTTTTCTAATTTCAGAACAATCCATCCCAATTCAGCACCCTACTTACCGAGAGCTATCTCGAACAATCTGGCATATTTTTGGCGGTGGTCGCTTAAGTTTACTGGCTGTCATTATGCTATTTGTTGTCTTAGCAGGCATGTTACTTGCCCATCGGACTCGTTTTGGTAATAACGTCTATGCCATTGGTGGTAATGCAACCTCTGCTTCACTCATGGGCGTTCCCGTACGTATGACAACCATTGGGATTTACACCCTATCCACTACCTTAGCTACATTAGCAGGAATCGTATTCTCCATATATACCTCCGCTGGCTATCCACTCGCAGCAGTGGGTGTGGAATTGGATGCAATCGCAGCCGTAGTCATTGGTGGCACGCTATTAACTGGCGGGGTCGGTACCGTTTTTGGCTCCTTGTTTGGTGTATTAATTCAAGGGCTCATTCAAACCTACATCACCTTCGATGGCACACTGAGTTCATGGTGGACCAAAATTATCGTCGGTATCTTGTTATTCAGTTTTATCGGAATGCAAAGACTGCTCATTATGATGACGGAAAAACGCAAAGTCGTGCACACCACTCAAACACTCAATGCAGGAGCTGGCTAATTAGCGCGCTTAGACAATGAAAGCCTTACGTTAACAATCTTTATTATTGTTTCCCCTCTGGTTTCAAGAGTCCGCTTGCCAGGGGGGCTTTTTCTTGCGTGAATAGAAGGGGGAATTTGAGGAAAGATATTTTTAGGTAAGTAAGTCGTCACAATTCATTAATATTGGATTCTTTAGCAATCAATCGCTGCGCTGCTCAGGTCGACGCCAAATAAAGTAACTACCAATCAACATACCACTTGTCGCCGTCACGATAACCCATATCGGTACCGGATGAACGATAAGAATCACAAAACAAATTAACATTGAAATCGCAGACAATATTTTGTTTTTTCGCGAGATAACTTTACCATTTTGCCAATTCTCAACCATATCTCGAAAAAATGGCTTCGACATAAGAAAACGATGAATAGTCGGAGAACCCTTCGCAGATGCCCATGCACAAAGAATGACAAACTCTGTTGCTGGCAATCCGGGGAGCAGAATACCAGCAAAGGCAAGCCCCAAGCTGACTATCGCAATGACTTTATACATCCATAGTTTCATTCACTCTACCTGTCATCCATGAGCAGTAATATGCCACCAGTATAGATGCTCCACTTCAACAGCGTGCCAGAACCGTGATGGAAAATGACCGATGGAGCAACATGATTTGTTTTAATTGTGATGTATTTAAAGTAATTGAAAACATGATGACCATGAAAGAGTTCATGACCATCAAATGAAATATTAGCGGGGATTTTATGCTGTTTGATGCTGTTTAATAGCGGTTACACAACGAGCGACAACATCATCAAAAGAGCCATCAATGCTGACTTCAATAACATCCGTTTCTTCAATCGTGGGCTTTTCTAACGTTTCGAACTGGCTCTTCAATAATTCAATTGGCATAAAATGGTCCTCTCGAGCCAACATCCTTCCTTTTACCAATTCAAAATCACCATATAAATGAATAAACGTCAGCTTACTATTTCCTTGACGAATTTGGTCGCGATACTTTTGACGCAATGCGGAACAAACAATGATGCCTTCTTCGTGTTTCATTTCAATGCTAAACACCGCATCATTAATTCGCTCTAACCACGGTGCTCGATCATCATCATTGAGTGGATGGCCAGATTTCATTTTAAGAATATTCGCTTTGGGATGGAGATCGTCACCATCAATAAATTTAGCTTCTAATTGACGGGCAACCGCAGCACCAATCGACGATTTACCACAACTTGAAACGCCCATAAACAGGTAGCTGTTGCCTTTTTTCTCAGCAGTCACTTTATTGACCTCTCTCTCATTTCCAATCTTTGTTGGTTTTCATCGTAACACGTTACCCGTAACATGTTACCGGTAACCTACAAAAATGTGAACAAACTAACATACAAACAAAAGGTAAACTTATGTCTGATCTAACATTGATCTTGACGGCAATAGGCTCAATTGCACTGCTTCTTTTTCTCGTAATGAAAGTGAGGCTTCATGCCATCGTTTCTCTGATTCTGGTATCAATGCTTGCCGGACTTTTTTCAGGAATGAATCCCGCGACTATTGCCGATACCATTCAAAAAGGCATGGCAGGAACACTGGGGTTTGTTGCTGTTGTCGTTGCCCTAGGAGCAATGTTTGGCCGCGTAATGGAAGAAACGGGCGCGCTTGATCAAATTGCTCACACACTATTAGGTAAATTTGGACATAAAAAAGCTCACTGGGCAATGAGTCTGACCGGTTTTATCTGCGCCCTGCCACTGTTTTTTGACGTTGCCGTCGTGTTACTGATTGGTATTGCCTTTGCGGTAGTGCGCAAAGGTGGCGGCAGTGTGATGAAAATCGGTATTGCCCTTCTTGCTGGTATCGCAGCATGTCAGGCATTTTTGATTCCTGCTCCAGGCCCTATTCTCGTCGCATCGCAGTTACATGCAGATTTTGGTTACATGATTCTTATTGGTTTGCTTGCAGGTATTCCAGCCATGATCTTAGGTGGACCAATTTTTGGCAGCTACATTGCTAAGAAAGTGCATGTAGAGCTTCCAGAACACGAGCAAGCAGACAACCAACAACGTGAAGGCGAAACCATTCCCTCGTTTGCTTTATCGCTTAGTATTGTCGTGTTTCCTTTGATCTTAATTGGTTTAAAAACCATCGTCTCTCGCTTTGTCGATCCCAACTCTTCTCTGCATGACTGGCTGACATTGCTTGGTCACCCATTTACCGCCATCTTGCTTGCCTGCTTACTAGCTTTTTATGTGTTGGGGGTGAAACGAGGAATTGCAAATGACAAGATCATGGATATCTGTGGTAGCGCCCTACAACCAGCAGGTGTCATTATCTTGGTTACTGGTGCTGGCGGCGTATTTAAACAAGTATTAATCGATTCAGGTGTGGGGGCTGCGCTAGGTAATACCCTTTCTGGATCTGGACTACCTATTGTTGCCTTAGCCTTTATTTTGGCTGCAGCAGTGCGTGTCATTCAAGGTTCCGCAACCGTGGCAATGCTAACGGCCTGTGGATTGATCACACCAATGTTAACCGCCCTACACTTGGATGGCGCACAGCTAGCTGCGATCACCATCGCAATTGGCGGTGGGGCAATTGTATTTTCTCATGTAAATGACTCGGGTTTTTGGTTGGCAAACCGCTATTTAGGATTAACAGAGAAGCAGACTCTGCAAAGCTGGACTATTATGGAAACTATCATAGGCACCACAGGCGGGATCGTGGCAATGCTGGTATCGTTTTTCTTATAAACAAATTCTAATAATGATAAGTGCTTTGAGACTTTAATCCGTCGATAAACACGCTCCACAACTTACCGCACGGTTAGACCTCTCATTAGCCGTGCGGCTTTTCTTCAAAATAAGTTCGATATATTACGTTCTTAAACTTTCCCCTAAATCAATCCGATAACCTAGATTAATGATTGATTTTTCAACCTCTTTTCCTTCGAGGCGTTCTAGTAGTTCTGTAGCTGAAATACGACCGATTTGCTCACGAGGCGTAACAACGCTGGCCAATTTCGGTGCCATCGATTGCCCAATATCATGACCGTGGAATCCGGCGACGCCGATATCTTGAGGAACACGTATGCCCTGGCGCTGACACTCAAAAATAACCCCAGCAGCCAAATCATCATTGGTACAAAAGAAACTATCTAAATCTGGGTATAACGCCAAGCTCTTGCGTAATAAACTCGCACCAAGGGAAAAAGAAGAAGCATCGTCAGTCGTCACCACTCTCGGCGTCAGTTCTGCACTGCGCATCACAGACTCGTATCCATGCATCTTTAACTTGGTACGAACATCCATACGAGCTCCTAGATAGACAATATTGCGATGACCTTGAGCAATCATGGCTTCCACCATCTCTTTCGCAGCTAGGGTGTTATCAAACCCCACACACTGCTGCATAGAAGGAGAAGCGATATCCATCATTTCAATCACAGGTATGCCCGCAGTTTCAATCATACGAACTGTTCTAGGTGTGTGGTAACTTTCTGATAATAATAAGCCGTCGATATTGTATGACAACAAAGAAGCAACCCGCGCCTCTTCCACATCGGGACGATAACCATAATGAGCAAACATGGTTTGATAGCAAAACTTACCCGTCACCTTTTCAATACCACGAATCACTTCAGCAAACACTTGGTTGGTAAGCGATGGCACTAATACACCAATGGCACGACTGCGCGATTGAGCTAAAATTTCTGGAGCTCGGTTAGGAATATAACCACACGATTCCAACGCGTTAGCAATCCGCTCGCGTGTCTTTTCCGATACACGATTTGGATCTTTAAGATAACCGCTGACCGTCATCTTAGTGACACCGACTTGATCTGCTACATCCTGTAGCGTTGGTCTACGCTTTTTGCTCATAAATTTTCATTTTTAGTGTGAATCACAGGTAACTTAGCTAACCATATGAATAACCACATATTCATTGTAATTGATGAATCATATAATAGTTTATGCTTTACAACCAGTCACCGCCCCACAGGGGTATGTTTAGGCGCAATTTATACCCACTGGCCGGCAACATAACCGCTTGACCATGCCCATTGGAAATTGTACCCACCTAACCAGCCGGTTACATCCATGACTTCGCCAACAAAGAACAACCCTTTTACTTTGGTACATTCCATGGTTTTAGAGGAGATAAACTGAGTATCCACCCCACCTAACGTCACTTCAGCAGTATTCCTAACAGGGTATGCCAGTTGTCAAAATGTTAGTTTATAATTAATACTCAGCATCAATTATTTTAATGATATCTCGCTTCAGATATATCATTAAAATAATCCCCAAAAGCGCATCACCTCAGATACGTACTCTCCATGAAAACAAGTTGTACGTTTTTAAACGTGTTATTTTATGTTGATGGTTTAAAAGAAAAAGGAATAAATCCATCATTCATAAATTGTGCATATTTAGTCACTTTGTATTTTTATCAATCCAAAGGAATATTTGCGAGATATAATAGTACAACAAGAGCTCTTAAACTAAACAACACTTACCTAGGCCAATAAACCTTAGTCAAAGGCAGCAAAGTTCTAGTCTCAATATCAAACGATATCATAGTATAGAAGTCGATTATAACCGGACGAAAGGCACAATGCTCTTGAGTATCTAAGTCCAGTTAACTTTCAAAAGCATAATGTCGCTTAATGAAGTATCCAGTCTTGCTGGAACAGATCCGATTGATTATTAACTTCTTTTTTAGTCAGACTTTATGACCTTAGTTGATTATACTCTTATAATTAGTATAAATTAGAGTTCGTAACATCATTGACTGGTAGTCTTAAATAGCACATTCCAATGTTGAATTTACGCAATAACCACCCCAAAATAGAAACTAAAGGCTAGAAAGCGATGAATATTTTTAACACCAGTTGCTACCATATTTTTATTGGTAACGGAACAACACAAAAGTTCAAAGGAACGGCTGCTGCGACTAAGAATTTTGAGCAATTCGCAAAAGAGGCAGTAAAGCAAACGCAAGGTAATATATCAACTCAAGAGTACACATTTAATGCGAATTCAAATGTTAAAACTGAATTTGAAAATTATTTGATAAACCCTTCAAATTGGGATGTATTTAGTAAAACAATGGCTGGATATTTGTTAAGTGAGCAACAAACATCTCAAGCACAAGTAGCCAATATGAAAGTGAAACTAACCCCTGGAAGTTTGTTAGTTATTCACTGTAAACCACCTCACAATAATACAGACATACTTGTGTTGGTAAAAATTGAACAGGAAGAAGTTGCTAGTGCTGAAGATTTTGAAAAATTGTTTGGGTTACCTGTCGACAAAAAAGCATTAAACACCGCTTTCATTACGTTTGAAAAAGATCAAGAACCTCAGTTATTAGTTTCTAAGGCCCGAGCCTATTGGACTAAATTTCTCGATGTATCACCAGTTCGTTTAGATAGCGTGAATACAGCCAACGCTTTTGATGCCTTAGATAATCAACTTAAAGCGGTAAAACGAAATCATAAAGCAGATTATTTACATTTGAGAAATCATTTACTTACATTTCTACGCAATAGAAGTGGGCAAACCATATCCTATAATGAGTTAATTGAAGTGGTTTTTGAGAATCATAAGCCATTAGATAGTAATTTTAAACCTGAGGAACTAGCTAAAAAGCTTATCAATCTCCCTAAGACATACAAAAGACCCTTCGATGCTCAGTTCAATGTTGATATGATTAACGTTAATGCAAAGCGAGTTAAGCAATCAGTAATGTTGACAGATAAAATAGAATTAAACATTAAAGATGCGGTCGACAATTTGGATCAACTAATTCAACCGTTTGAGAAAAATGGTGAAAAAGGCATCGTAATACTCAGTGAAGATGGTTACGAATACTTTAAAAAAAGTAATTAAATATGTTAAATAAGTTAAGGGGTATCTGGAGCAGTTGTGATTCTGTCTGGGATATTCACACAGAAACATTTAAGCGTTTAACTGCTTTTCTTGAGCTACATGAGTTGATCGAAGCTGACGTGGACTCTTTGTGCTCGTTCATATACGAAATTCAAAATAACCAAGATATTGTTACGGTAAAAGTTTTTCATGACGAAGATGAATCGATAGAGTTTTCGAATAACTCTAGTAATGAGATAATACTAGAACGGAGTGAAAATCTTAAAAAAATAATAGAAGATTTTGATGGAGAAGAAAAGTTATCTGTTGTTATTGAAGTATACAAAAAGATAAAAAAGCATGATGAGCATACTCTAATATCCAAGGTTTATTGTCTGGAAAAATTATCTTCCTATATTACAAGTTTATCTTTAAAGTCTTTTCACGATGAAATTTCATCTAACTTCTATGGCGAAAGCATACAAGCCGTTGTTTTTTATGGCGATTTCAAGAAGCGTGTTAGTACTAAATATTTTCATTTCATACCTAAAGATGAGTTTGATTCAAACGAATCTTACCCAAAATTTGATATTATTCGTGCTGAAGAAATAAAGAGAACACGAGCTAACTTAGGTCATTTTGCAAACGCTTCCGAGTGGCCATTTTTACCTGATCATTTTAAGTTTAGAGGCAATCAACCAGATGATTTAGGAGTTATTGCATCTCGATTTAATGGGCTTATTAATGCATATCTTATTAGCTGTTTTTCTAATTTAGCTATTATTGATGACAAGACTATCAAATATCGAATGAATGGATTAAAAGATATCTCTGGGAGCTATGATTTTGGCGCACTAATAAATATTAATGCAGATTTTCTCTGGGATCTTTATAAGTGGATTTATAAAGGCAGTTCAGTCGATAAGATGGGAGTAACGCGGAATATAATTCCATTGCATGTTGAAGACCTATTAAGCGTAGATCAGCCTGTTTTATCATCAGCCTATTCAAGTTTTATTCTTTCACAAAAAGATGACGTGAAGAATTACATTGATGCAACAAGCAAATTAGCAGAGCAAGTACGAGTTACGACTCAGAAAGCTGGAGAGGTCGCAGAAAAAATTGCGAACTCTATTAAATCTGGTGTTTTCGGTGTTACAACTTTTGCTATTTCAACAATTCTATTTAGGATTTTTTCAAAAGGTAATGACATTCATAGCTATTCTGACCTATTTGTATTTATAGGATCTCCTTTGTTTATTTCTATGATCGGCTTCGCTATGTTTGTTTTTTCTGTTCTATTTGGTTTATCTCTATTTGAATCATTCCAAGATCAGGATAGATTTAGGGAAATGTATGAACAATCAAAAAAAACCTATGAATACGTATTGACGAAAAAAGATATGAAGAACATTCTCAACGATGATGTATACTTTCATACGACTTATCGTTTTATTTCAGAGAGAAGAAAGCTTTATATTTGGGTATGGATTGGCGCGCTCTCTATTGTCTCCACGACACTTATATTGGCTCATTGTCATGCCATGAGTATAGCTAGCTAAAAAATTAGCACCCGCGAGTCACTTATTATTTGTTCTTAGGTAAGGCTACCCCACATTTGTACGCCTTTCTTGATATAACCACAGACCTTCAAGTATTTTTGAGGCTGTCCCGGTTTTGCACTGCTCTGGTAAGGCCTTACCACTCAAAGGCTTTAAGTCTTTCAAGAAAAGGAAAATCATCAACGTGATTTCTACTTCTGATAGAATCAGCTATCTGGTCTACAGTTCGTCTCTTTCTCAGAAGCATCAGCATTATCCTGTAAGTTAATTTAAAAATCCGCTGATTTTAATCCACGAATTTTATAGATCAATTTACTAGTGACGCCCTTCCCAATTTCTGAACGTAAGTAACGTTCAGAATAAGGTTGTAATATTTCCTCAGAGCCAATTTCTCCGCAGACGTACCATTGGGCATTCAATCCATGTGCGTGAGCTATCATCCGACGCACAGGGGCGTTGTCGTCCATTTGCATCCTGAAGGGTAACTCTGTGTCAGGCGCTAATTCATCAGTGGAAAACACACCATGTTCAATAAGGTATGCTCGATTGTAAAAAGTCCCTAATGGGTAAAGTAGTAGCCCCGCTTCTGATGCCGCATTTCTTAGTTTTTCTATAGCCTGATAATCCGGTTTGACCATTTCTAAAAGTGTCTTTGTTCGAGTATTGAACCATTCTTTATACTTGGCATGTACACTTGCATTATGGTGAAAATATTCATTCGAATAGAACAAACTAAGCATGTCGAAATATAAAACCTTCACTGAAACCACCTAGTCCGTCTTAGGCATAGTTAAAATGGTGCTTCATGAAAAAATCTAGATAACATCCT
Source organism: Vibrio nitrifigilis (assembly GCF_015686695.1). NCBI lineage: Bacteria > Pseudomonadati > Pseudomonadota > Gammaproteobacteria > Vibrionales > Vibrionaceae > Vibrio > Vibrio nitrifigilis. The sequence continues at coordinate 476,200 of NZ_JADPMR010000003.1, forward strand.
CTTTCTAAAGCCCTTTCCTCAATCTGCTTCCATAACACCGGTAGATAGGTTTTAAGAACCTCCACATCAGATTGGTGGTATTCATCCTTACAGTCCCCAGCAGCTGCTTTGAGCCACGCTGAGGGGGTTAAAATAGTGAGTCCTTGATGAAAATACTCAGGAATGGCTGCCCGTATTGCTTCTTCGCTACCGCTAGCTACATAAATGGTGACGCCTTCACCCGTCGCATAATAATGGCTAACTCCGATGTAAAACATATCAAGACCTCGATAACATATTGTCATTCTTAAAAATATTTATTTTTTACAGAAATGCAGCGATTACACGCTCTCTGAAATTCCCCAAGTTCAGTTGCCCAGAAGAAGCTGAGTACGCAGATATGGTTGACTGTTTTTCCGAACGTTCTTTATTCCAACTAAGCTGTATTTTCCCAATATCAGTTTTTCTCTTTTGTTGATCAGAGAAGGAATCTCGATCTGACGAAACAGAAGCTTGAGGTCTATCTTGCAAATTATCTGGCTTAATAAACAAACATGAGTCCGGAATATCTTGCTCGATCTGCTCTGCAAAACTCACCAGACTTTCTTCAGCAAAAGTGTACAACCATGCCTGCTGATTCAAGGATTCATTAGTTCGCAAAATTCGTCCTAAAACTTGTCTAAAATAAAGTTCTGTCTTCACATAACTTAAATGGCAACAGACTTGTAGACGCGGAATATCCGTCCCTTCACTAATCATTCCGACACTGATAATCCATTGGGTAGTCCCGTTCCGATATCCATTGATTTTCTCTAATGGATTGTCATGATAGTAAGTGACTATCTCTGTGCTTTGCTCATATGTCTCAGCCAAAACTTTCTGAATTTCGATTGCATGTCCTACTGATGAAGCAACAACCAAACCACCGGCATTAGGGTTATCCATACGTATTTCTGCCAGCTTTTTACAGCCAAGACCAAGCACATAGGTCATCGCATCAACATTCTGCAAAATGCTTTGATACGACGTTGCTGATTGCTTTAAAAGGTCTGGAATGGATGAAAATGACTTTGATTGTCCACTTTCAGAAATCGACAAGTGATCATTATCGATTAGTACAATTTTTGGTGAGCGACAGACCTTATCCATAATCGCTTGCTTTAAACCATATTGATAATCACACTGGATACGACCTTCAGCGTCAGAATACTGTGCTAATGTAATTGGCAGTAAATCAGACCGCCAGGGAGTGCCTGATAGGGACAATGTAAACGCAGCAATTCCTTGAATCTGTCTCAAAATTTGCTCTCCCCATACATTGGCATTTTCAATTTCATCACCTGAGCAATGATGAATTTCATCAAATACAACTAATACCCGGTGTTTTTTAATTGTTTCCCAAAAGCTATCTCTAAGGTATTTCATACCTTGATAAGTAAATGACGCACCTATTGACCCAAGCCCCCCGTTAAAAGAGCACCCTAATCGCCATGAAAAGGTATTTTTGATACCTTCAGCAATCGTTAATGATGGAGAAAAACAAAGAACCAGATCTATTTTATCTAAGTCATACAGCCTTTTAGCGATTTCTGCGGCGGTTACCGTTTTTCCGGCCCCTGGAGTGGCCTGAACCTGGAAATGTGATTGTCCAGACAAATACCTTTGTAAAGCTAGTTCAACACACTCTTGTTGCCATACTCTTAACATTCTGATTTTCCGAGATTAGTAAGCTTGAGAGCCTGATTAAGCACATTAATCTTGGCAAGATATCTGACCGATCTTTCTCTAGTTTCTTCTGAGAGCCTTAACAATGATGATTTCTGGGATGGTAACCTTTCAGACAATAGTTGAAATTCCTCGATCTCAGCTAAAGCGATCGCTAGTTCAGCTTCATACTTTCTTCTTTCCAAAACAAGTTCATCAAAACTAAGTGTCTTATCGCTGCTTCTTGTTACCGGTTTTATCTTTTGTGACTTTCGTTTTTTAGGTTTAAATTCAGTCGCTTTGAACATTTCTGACTTGTGATAGGTTTTCTTGCGTCCTTGACCTTTGGTCTGAAGCAATCCTTTTTGCTCTAACTGTAATAGATTGCGATAAAGAAATTTACGAGCCTCTACTACGTCTTTGAACTCTCCAGTTATTTTTAATAGTTCATCCCGTAAACGGGGCACCGTAAACCCATCAAGTCCCTTTTCTATGAGTAGGGTATAGATATATTCATTAAGCACTGTTTTATTCGTCATAAGAGTTCAAATTCAAACCAAAATGCGGATTATAATCCGTGGTTATATGATCCGCAATACAGGATAGTCTTTCATTTTGAGAACCCATAAAAATGAAAGACCTAGCAATCAAATTCGGAGCAAACTTACGAGCAATGCGTAAAGATAAAGGTCTATCTCAAGATAGACTTGCTAATGCAGCAGACATCGACCGAAGCTATGTCGGTCGAATCGAAAGAGGAGAAGTCAATATCACACTGGAAAAAGCGTACCAGTTGGCAAGTATTCTTGGTTGCGATGTCCGGGATTTATTGCCGTAAAGGAATATGGAATGAGTAAAAACCATTCCTAAAATCAGCATTCCTTTTAATACGTCAACTTTGTCATCTCATATTAAAATTATAATGGCGATTTATAAACGAAGTTAGTACCTGCCAGAGAAGAAAGTTGCTCTTGATATGTGGATTGAATATCTGAACATAATTACTAATCCGACTGCCAATTAACATCAATTTACGCAGCATAGATTACAGTGAGACACGTTTTACCAGATATCGTTATATTTCAATCGATTGAGCTGGGATCGAGTTTAATATCCAGCATTCTTGATGGACATTATTGATATATGAACTCCGTAAATACTGTGTTTCCATTGCTTGAAGACGAACTTTACTCATCATATCTATTGATGGATTTCCTGTAGGAGTGCCTGCAGCACGTTGTGCTTCTCTTAGATCTCCGTAAGCACCCATAAGTCTAATGAACTCATTTGCTTTTATATTTTTATGGGAACGGTTTGTCATTACACCTGCATATTTGTAAGAATCCATAATAGTATGTACCGAATCACCATCGACATCGAATGGTGAGGAAATCCATTTAAATACATGAAGTAGGAATAAGTTCGCTTGCCATGAAACCGGGTTAGGATCTGTTGGGAAGGTTTCTGCGGTAGATGTACTTAGGCTTTCCTGTAATTCAGTAGCTCCAATAAAAATAATATTGGGCCCATTTTTACCTGTTCTACTAGCTTTCACATAGTTGAATATTCCAGCAAAACACTGGCCAAGATAGATAATAGCTTGGTCTAGTTTAGGGGATGATTTTATCGATTCTAATAGGCGATACGGTGTAATAGGCTTAGCTGCGTCGATTCCTTTCTCACTGCCATGACCGGTAACAAACATAACTAGATTGTCATACTTGTTATTTTGCATATCAATGAAAAAATCTTGGGTTAACTGTATGTTGTAGATGTTTGGCGATGCTATTTGAAAGAGGTTGTTAATGTTAGTCCTATCTTTTCCATCAACATACACAGATATATTCTCTGGTCGGATACCCGCTCTTTCTAGAGAAGACAAACCATATACTAAATCAAGTATATGGCGATCTTCGGGATTGACATCTGATGAAGCGAGGAACAGTACCCACCTAGTGTTGCTTTTGACTAGACTCACGTTGCAGCTAACTTATTTTTGTATGAATATAATTACAGGCTCATAGAAAACTGATTACTTAGGGATACAGGTCTTGGTACATCATCAAAGTAGAACAGTTCTTCCATCGTTAGTTCTTCAGGAGTAATAGAAAGTAGTATTTTTCCACTTTCATCTAACCCATAAATTTCTTTTCCAACTTTTAGAAAGTAGGACGCTTCAGTCTCTTTGTTAGGTGATTTGAAAAGAAACCATTGACCAGAGTTTACACATTCTTTGACGTAAGGGTCTACATTTGGTAAATCTTTAGACTGTATATGTGTGAATTTCATCGCTTACCCCCTGAACTTACTTACAGAGACAAAGTACTGAAAGTAGTTTTCTGTGCAAAAATTATGCACTTTTTTTTCTCGGCGCGCATTTTAACAACACTATAAAATATAGCAACTAATAGTTATTAGTCCACACTTGCACAATTTGGGTCGGATTAAAAGTGATTTTTGTCCGAAAAAAATATGCATCTAAATGTAGATGAAGATTGGCTCTGTAAAATTGTATGCAGGTTTCAACCAATTCAGATTTCATTGTTAAACATTCTGACCAGCAACCCACCCAGATGACCATGCCCACTGAAAATTGTAACCACCCAACCAGCCAGTGATATCCATACATTCACCAACGAAATATAGGCCTTTTATTGATTTACATTCCATTGTTTTAGATGAAAGTTCATTGGTATCAACTCCCCCCAATGTAGCTTCAGCTGTTCGGTAGCCCTCAGTCCCATTTGGTTTTATCTTCCAGTTATGGAGGTTTAAAGCAACATCTTCAATTTGCTTCTTGTTAAACTGACGTAGTGGTTTATTTTCAAATACATTAAGTTCAATAAAATAATCAATTAATCGCTTAGGAAGAACTTTAGATAAAGATGTTTTCAGCTCTTGTGCAGGGTTCTTAGCGATTGCCTTTTCTAAAAACTCTAATGCATTCGTTTCCGGTAACCAATCTACAGTAACAGAATCACCAGGGTTCCAATACGAAGATATTTGCAGTATAGATGGACCAGATATCCCCCTATGAGTAAACAATAGAGCCTCAAGGAACTCTTTGTTATTACAACTTATTCGTACTGGTAAAGCTGTACCGGTTAGCTCCGTAAGTCCTTTCTCACGCCCATCTAATGTAAACGGTACTAATGCCGCTTGAGGCGGTATAACCCCCAAACCAAACTGTTCCGCAATTTTCCAGCCGAATGGCGTAGCTCCAAGGCGTGGCATTGATAGCCCACCGGTGGCAATCACTAGCGATTCACTTTTGAATGTACCTTGAGTTGTTTTAACTTCAAAATCATTGTCATCGATACGTTCAACCGAGATAATTTCAGATTGGTACTTATACTTAACGTTCCCAGTTTCTTCACATTCACTGGTAAGCAAGTTAACAATATCTTTCGCACTATCATCACAGAATAGTTGCCCATGATCTCGTTCATGAAACGGTATGTTGTACTTAGCAATTAGCCCAAGGAAATCCCAATTAGTGAATTGCGATAATGCTGATTTACAGAAGTGTGGATTCTGTGAGAGATAGTTATTGGCTGTCACATCATAGTTAGTAAAGTTACAGCGACCACCACCTGAGATAAGGATTTTACGTCCGGGCCGTTTGCCATGATCGATCACTAGGACTGAGCGCCCACGTTGACCGGCACTAGCAGCGCACATTAGACCGGCCGCACCAGCACCAATTACAATAACATCATGCAGAGTTATAGACATGATAAACTCTCTCAGTAAAAATCAATGGGATTTCAAAAAGCGCAATTTTACCTTTTTTACAAAAAACTTCCTCTCTTAAATTTACCGATGCAACCATTACTGCTTGCTGTTGTTATCAAACAACAAATTAGCTTCTTCTTCGATATCACTTAGACCTGCAAGTATCTGATTCGCCATATCACTATCTAAACCAAAGCTATTTACTTTAAGTTTCAAATCCTTCACAGAAATTGAGATAGCATTCAATCTACTTTGTAGATTGGATACTTCATAAGCATAACTGAATACGTCCAGTTCCTCCCATGCAAAATCAATGTAATGAAACAATGACTTAGGGTCCTTGTGATCGGTAAATCCAGCTACTTTTCTTAAAATCGTCCTGTAATCATGATCATTGATGTTGTACTTATTTTTGAGAGGGTTCTTATCCATAAATGAACACAAATGAATCTTAACCATGTTTGTAATAAAGCGATGCCTGAACATGGATTGGCAGCTTTTTACTTCAACCCCTGCACGTATATTTAAACGGCGAAATTCTTGATATGCAGCATCTGGTTGAACTTGTTTAGCATTCTCTGAACCTAAAAAAATATAATCATCTACATCATTTTCGTCAGCTATCAGACCATTTTTTTTCAATCTATCTATTAATTTTTTTCGATGATCTTCCATGAACAACAGAACTTTAATCGCTACACTTTTCTCTATTGGAATTATTCGAAAACGACCTTCTTCACGCTTTAAGGTTGGAATTTTTATTTTATTATTTTCTACAAGCTCAATGTTATCATCGTATTCTATTTGCACTAATTCTTGAGGCCTTAACCCCGTTGCTTCGAGCATAGTAAGTTGGAATCTCCTCCGATGGTACATATAGTCCAAATGCTCTTCCTGATCTGTTTCATCAAACAATTTTAATAGGCGGTCATTTAATCTCATCTCGCTCCTCGTATCATTGATAGAATCCCAGAGCTGATTAATTACCGCTGCAGATATTGGTGTTTTAAGTTGAGGCGTTGAGCGAGGCAACTTGGTCGGAAAAACCTCTGTTTCTCCAAAGCCTTTACCGTTTTTTCCTGTCTTTTTAACCACTTTTAACTTAATTTGAAAACGCACCTTTGTCGTATCAACTCCAATCAGATTCAACTGTGGATAGTGCTCTTTCTGAAGCCATTTTAAAAATGCTACTATTTTTGGAAGAATCCCTTGTCTTATAGTGTCATTGCTACGAGCTCGTCTGCCATTTGAACGTTTGTCAGCGACTAGCTGCCTAATAAGCTCATCAATATCAGCAGTTCTAAGCTCATGAAATTGAACCTTTTCATGGTAGCAATACCGCACAAGATGGGTTAAATCGGTAGCATAAGTTCCAACAGTTCCTCCATCAGATTTTTTTACACGCTTAGTATCTGATATATCAGATAAATACATCTCGACAGGGAAACACGTACGACCATCAGGCCAACGGAATTGGTAAACACCTTCTCGTTTATCTACGGTAGAAATAACCTCGCCTGTTTGATGATCAAACCGAAGCACTGACGGATACTCAATGTCATGTACAAAAGTCCAAAGTTGATTATTATTTCTCATTATCAACCGCTAGCTGTAACCCAAAGTAAGATGAAAATAAATCTTGATGTTTTTGATATTCCAAAGAATTCCCTCTGGAATTAGCTATTAAATCAAGCACTATAGTATTTAGTTCATTATAAGCTTTCACTAAAATAGCTTGATCTCGTCTCAAAGACTCTACTTCTCTCAGAGCTTCTTCCAATTTATTAACCGGCTTCTCTGGATTGACTTCCTCAATATCCTTTGATGTGTATTCTTTTAGAATAGATTTTCTTAAATTATCAACTGCCTCAAATCCACCATCAATATACTTATTGCAATATTTTTTAAATGAGCCAAGAGCCATCCCCTCTATCTTTTTTCCTTTACGAGCGATGCTTGCTAACTCACTTTGTCTGTTGCATTTATCAGTAATCCAAGTGTATTTATCAGACCTCTCGTTTAATGCATTTTGCATTTCTGTATATAAATTGATAACTGATTGCGCCTTCATGTTATTAGTCATAGCTTTACAACCTTAAATGCAACCTTAGCTTCATTTATCAAACCAAAGGAATCTCCCATACTAAAGAATTCTATTTGATAAGTACCCTTCATTAGCAAAAGCTCTAAATAATCGTGCAGCTCATCCTCCTCAATATCGGTATAGTCTTTAACTTTGAAATGATCACATACAAGTTGGTATAGTTCTTCAATATTCTGCATCTCTAATAATGAACTATTCTCATAAAAATAAGTCATTTGCTGTCGAGCATATTCAGCTTCTAAGTCCGTCATCTCTTCTCCAGGGTTACTAGATTCAATATAATCGAGAATATGATCTGGGTCTTTGTGCCCAGCAATCCACTGACAAGCATCAATAGAAGAATTCTTAAATGTCCAGAAAAAGGTTAGTAGAAAGGATTTTCGTAATTCATGAATATTTACGTACCATCGTCTGCCGTATTCATCCACACTCGTACCAAAATAATCGCAAAACTTTTCTAAAAGCATTTTAATTTTCTCATTATCCATAATCGATCCCCTTGTGTTCTCGTTTCCAAGATTCAGGCGATAGAGAAGATAATCAGATTCTTTTTTACTTACTTTAGTGCCCCATTTTTTTGCAAAATCATTAAATTTCCGCAAAATGTTAATTGCTTTCGCCGTTATTGTCGGGATAGGTTTGGCGGTCTCTGGTAATAAATCTGAAATGCCGGATTTCATTAGTCGTTGCTCTAGCCAGTATCCATCACCTTCCTGAAAGTAGAGACAGTCATATGGAAGTAATGCCAATTCCTCTATTCGGATGGGCTTAAGCCCTGCGATAATAAGGAGGCAAGATGCTTGCAGAAGCTCTGTTAAACAAACAAATGAAAGCTTATTTTCATCATCACAGTTTTTGAACGCACTATCTAACTTATAAAAAGAAACAACATTAAACTCCTTCAACAAAGCATCTGGCAGCCGTTGCACCAAAATATCTAACTTGCTAGTCTCTGAACGACTAAGGATTTTATTTTCATAAAGATGTCCAATCACATCTTCATAAGCTTTTAAGATATCATCAGAATGATTAATAATTACGTTAATTGACTTATTTATTAGGAGTAAAGCATCATCGAGTGGAATCCAAGGGGTATGCGACGGAGGTGCGCCACGACGTTTCCATTTTGCTTTCATGTCGCCTAAAGTGAAAGTTTCAGAGTTCCCGAGGAAGCCAGGAAATAGACTCACATACTGAAAACCTTTTTCATACAGAGGGATAAATTGAGTTATGTATCTTGAAGAATATTTTTTCTTCAAAAAATTTCGGATAAGTGGCGTTTTATGTGAGGGATATTTTGTAGAAAGATTCGCAGGCAAAAGAACCTTGTCATTTAGCTTCAGAAGATCTGGTTCCAATTGCCGCAAGAACAATGTTGCCTCATGCGACATCAAATCATGTTTTTTTGTATTAAAGTGTGCATTCACTTTAATACGATCTACTATTTCAATACCTCTCAAGTTCAATTTATATAAATCGTGTTCCCGAAAATACCTTTCAACTATTTCAACTTCAGAAGCCTCAAGAAAGCATGGGTTACGTTCTTTACCTAGAACAAGACCAACCTTTGATAGAATTTTCTGACCGACAGCTAAAGTATGGAATGTTCCACCATTAATCATCTCGTTGCCATACACTTCAACATCTGACGCGGAAACTTTAGACAGCCCAAATTCAAGAGGTTGAAAGCGAGCTTTGTGAAGAAAAACCCACGAAACAAAGTTCAACAACGAGCCTGTGAACGATTTAATGAGAGAAGTAGCCATTCTCTCCTGATTGATAGGATCTTCGATAACTAAAAATACTAACCTTTGCAACTGATACAAAAAGTGAGCATTTTTCTGATCGGTAAGATAACTACCATCCGGTAAAAGTCTTTCCCAAATTACAGTTTCAGCATATTTGTAATCTCTACCTGTCTTAGCTTTCTCTGCTTTAGTTGTCTTGACTGTATTCCTTTTTTTAATTACCCACACAGGAACATCGACAGGAGTTAACAGCCAATCCGAAGTGAAATCACCATCATAAGGTGCCGTAGCTACATCATAGCCACTTAGAAAATCTATAATGTTATCACTCTCAGGAACTAACGCTTCAGGAATATGTACATCTAACGATCTCATAAATAAGCTCCCGTCTTTATAAACATATCTGACCAATCAATCTTCTTTATCAATACATTTGAACGCTCTATAGCAGTTTTATGCATTTTTGATAATTTAGATTCACTTTTCATTGGCAAAGTTGCCTGTAGATGATTTGCCAAATAAATAAAGCCAAGAGGAGAAATACCTGATGTTGAATCTGTTTTTGAAAGAATTTCCACATCAACATGACATAGCTTTGCTGAATCACGATAAGTGTAGAGGGCCGTCAATGCTGTCTCAGATAGTGCAATATTTAAACTACCCTCAGAAGGTAATTCAACATCAGTATCAACTGAGTGTTCTCTTAGATATTGAAGCAAAGGACTTTTATTTTCTGTATCACTCAATATCCCAATCAAGAATGCGTTAAGTTCATTCAGAGATGAAAAATCAACCGCCTCCAATTGATAGTCTTCACCCATTGTCGCAGCAGCTATCAATAAATTTTGATGTCTACGAACAAGTCTTGTATTCCACGCAGCTAACAGTGGCTCAGGTATGTAATGTTCCATTGAAACTTTTTTTGTGTTACCAAGCTTCCTACTAACCGCTTTTACTGAACCAGTTCTAAACCATTCGAGCACACCTTCTGTATGCCGAAGCTTTGAATGGTTAATAGTTCGAGCTCCCAGACCAAATTGGTTTAATGATGGAAAATAACTTGATAAACAAGTAGTAAACTCTTTGCCGTTTTTATGTTTGGATGAGTTATATCCTGATAATGCGATACTTACACGACTTCTTGAGGGATTAGTTATAGCATCTCGTTTCTGGTTTACAGTTAAAAATAAGTAGTCTTCTTTTCCTTTTGAAATCAAACCACTACGTTTATGGCGAATCTCTAATAAAAAACTAATTATCTCTAAACTAAGATCGTCAAGAACCTCCTTTTTCATTGTGCTAGCTCTACGCTTATCGATTTCAAAAGTCATCCCTAAATCAGACAAAGCAAGATGAGGCTTGCCATCGATATCGACCGTTTTAGCTTCAACTAATGATTCAAAAGTCCACTTGGGGTTTAACATCATTAGTATAGCTACAAGATAGCTAACATCAGCCACAGTCAACAGCCCCATACACCACCCCAAACGATGCGCTGGAGTAATAATAGATGGATTCTCAATTTCAATAGATGGCAGGAAATTCAATCCATCAGATTCTGATAATTCTTTCCATGGTAAATAAGACTCTTCAGTGGGGCCTCGTTTCCACATACCATTGCAATTTTTATCAAGTAAATAAAGATACATCCAAATACCACCTTCCGCATTTGGATCGGCAATGTGATATCGTACTGAATATTTTTTTCCATTATTGTTTTGCTCTGTTACTCTGAAGTATCTATTGCCTTTTTCATAAATAGCCATACGCTCAGGTTCTGTTTCAGAGATGTTAGCAATTACATTTTTGGCAAAATCATAATGTGATGTTATCGCTTCCCAATATTTCTTAAGGCAATCGAGTAATTTGTCCCTTTTTCTCTCTAAATCAAAGCGAATTTCATCGAGATACTGCGCATCTGTTCGATGAAGACCTATCGGCGTCAGTACCTTATCGATAGTTTTTATTGAGGTTTCTTTTTTTGGAGTATTTTGACCAATCAACTTAACATTAAAACTTGAATTTGTTTTTATCTCGCCGACTTTCTTCATATGAGGGATGATTACAGATAACGGAATAACATCACGGTCTTTCATAAAAATCAGAAATGGTCTGCAATTAGAATTCCAGTTTTTTACTCGTGTTGTTAGTTTCGCTTTTGAATATGGTGTAGTCAGAGTAGAGGCATAAGCTTGACGCACAAGCTCTTTCCAACCCTGGGATGTTTTCGGCAAGGCATTAATGCATAAACATTCAATCGCAGGAAACAGCGTATGATTCAAACGCCCAAGCCACGCTTTTTTGGTTTTATACACTTTGCCTTCATTGTACAAGATAATTTGTTCTATTAAGCGTTCTTTATCCTCAAGATTTAAGATTGTTTTTGATACAGAGGTAAAGATAGAACCTCCATCACCATCATCTATTCTAAAGCCAGATTTCCCATTTTCTATCGTAAATTTCAATCATCACCAACTTGTCAAAAAAAATTATCAAATTAAAATTAATAAATAGCCTCAAAAGCCAGTATTGGCAAGGCATTAAACTAATTAATGACAACCATTTTGACAAACTAGTGTGTTAGGAATGAACTTGTGCGATAGCCTTCTGTACCATTAGGTAACACTTGCCAGTTTTCTAGTGCTCTAACTACTTGTTCTAATTGCTTCCCTTGAAACTGCTTTAACGGCTTATCGACTAGTAATTTACGCTCAATAAGCACCTCAACCAAGCGTTTTGGTAACACGCGAGAAAGCGTCGTTTTTAGCGTTTGGTTAGGGTGCTCTGCCAATGCTTGTTGTAAAACAACCTCTAAATCAATATTGGGAATCAGGTTCACGCTAACGGACTGCCCAGGCTTCCAGTAAGAAGAAATCTGTAATACAGCAGGGCCAGATAAACCGCGGTGAGTAAAGAGTAACGCTTCCTTAAACGTTTTACCTGATTGGGCTGCGATTTCGCTTGGTACCGCAATTCCAGATAATTCTGCAAACGCCTCTTTATCTTCTTTGTGCAAGGTAAATGGCACTAAACCGGCGGAGGTTGAGATGACTGGCAAATTAAATTGCTCAGCAATTTTGTAACCAAACGGTGTTGCTCCGAGTTTTGGCATCGATAGACCACCCGTTGCAACCACCAGCGACTGACAAACGATTTCACCTTTGTTAGTGGCCAAAACAAACCCACCGTCATCGATGGTCTGTATTGCTTCAATATCCACTTGGTATTGCTGCTCAATATTAGGTTGTTCGCACTCTTTAAGTAGCATGCTGACAATATCTTTTGCCGATTCAAGGCAAAACAACTGGCCATGATCACGTTCTTCAAACTCAATACCGTACTTACTCACCATCGAGATAAAATCCCAATTAGTGTATTGAGATAAGGCGGATTTGACGAAATGAGGGTTTTGGCATAAGTAGTTTTCTGCAGTAACGTCATAGTTAGTGAAGTTGCAGCGACCGCCACCAGAAATCAAAATTTTCCGGCCCGGCTTTTTCGCATGATCGAGGATCAGCACCTTTCGTCCACGCTTTCCTGCTTGCGCTGCGCACATTAAACCGGCTGCGCCAGCACCGATGATAACGACATCGACTTGTTTACTCATGCCTTAATACTCTTAATCAACCATAGAGAAGAAACAAAAAAGGATGTGCGATGCACATCCTTATAATACGTGAGGCCTGTATTCTAACGGCAAATCTAATGCTTTCCAATCTCTGGCTAAAGAATAAACGCAGCAACGGTGGTAACCACAATTAAAGCAACACAAAGAATAAATAACTGACGAACCCGATCGCATTTTGCCGTAAAGAGTTCATCATGATGATGAGTATATTCCTTGCTTTTGATGTAATAGTAGAGGCGCACTTGTTTAGATAAGTTGCCTTGTGGTGAGAAGAAACCTCGACCATCGACTTGTTGATACAGTAATGGATGCACGTTACGCATAATGTATAACAGAGAACGCAACGCACTTAAGCATCGTGCTAAATTAACTGCTGTTACAAAAAGCAACGCAAATAGAATGATGTCTCCGCCGATCATCTTTTCCTCCCCACATCTTTACATCAGACACCAAGAGAAAAAGACAATCGCCGAATTTGGTCTTTTACTGCTTACTACTCAGCAGAGGTATCTGATTGTGAAGATGAGCTAGCTTTTGCCAATTCTGCTAGATCTTTGTCGATAAAGAATAGAGCCTTACCGTCTTCACCAACAAGTTCTAACTTGTCTAAAATGCCTTTAAACAGTTTCTCTTCTTCATGTTGCTCTGCAACGTACCACTGAAGGAAACTAAATGTTGAGTAATCTTGGGAAGTGAATGCGACATGAGCAAGCTTATTGATGTTCCTAGTGATCATCTGCTCATGTTCATAGGTCTCGCGAAAAACGTCACCTAAACCTGCATAATCATGTTTTGGCGCTGCAATCGCTCCAAGGATTGGCAAAGCGCCGGTTTCACTTACATAAGTGAAAAGACGGTGCATATGCTCCATTTCTTCCGCTGCGTGTTTACGTAAAAATTGAGCTGCACCTTCAAATCCTTTGTCTTCACACCAAGCACTCATTTGTAAGTATAGATTGGATGAAAAAAATTCTAGGTTAATTTGCTCATTCAATTGATCAATCATGGCTTGCGCTAGCATGAAAAGCTCCTAACTCTCTGTTTCGATTTAATTCAAACTATACCATGATCATTTAGTAATGTGCGCAGCTAATATGACCAATAATGAATATCTCACTTAATTTATGAACTTATTCTTTTGAAAAGAAACTTATTATTAAAGCGTTGAATCCCATGCCAAACCGCCATTTAAGGTATATGAGATCATCGCTGCAAAAAATTCATAGCACTAGTGATAGGCTTAAGACAGTCACCTACAAGGAGATAGCATTATGAGTTATCAACACATCTTAGTTGCCGTCGATCTTTCTGAAGATAGCAAAGTTATAGTCGACAAAGCGGTGGCGCTGGCAAAACCTTTGAACGCGCAACTTTCTTTTATTCACATTGATGTGAATTATGCTGAGCTGTATACCGGACTGATTGATATCAATCTTGCTGAAACTCAGCACAACTCTATGGAAGCATCTCTTAACCAGCTGCAAGAGTTAGCAAAATACGCTAACCATCCTATCAACCATACTCTTGTGGGGAGTGGTGATCTAAGTAATGAAATCTGCGATACCATTTCTGAATTTAATATCGACTTAGTCATTTGTGGTCACCACCAAGACTTCTGGAGCAAGATTTTATCTTCAACAAAACAGTTGATTAATTGCACTCCTGTTGATCTATTAGTTGTACCATTTATCGATTAGCGCAGTGCTCAGACACAATTGATATAAAAAATCCCGCGTAACAGAAATGTCCAACTTTATGGGGTCACTTCAAACTCGCGGGATTTTTTTATATCGTTGAATACATCATTCATCATTAATGCAGGGAAGAACCGGTATCCAGCAAATCAAATTGGGGGACTGGTGCTTGAGTTGATTTCTCAAACTTACGCTGCAGTTTCTGCTGTTTTTTTGCCAATTTTTGCTGTTTCTTTAATAACTTATTTAGTTTTTTATATTGCTTACGCTGCTTTTTAAGCCCTTTCTTTGCCAGCTTAAATGCCTTTTTATTCGGGGTTGGCAGTACAGACTGTTCTTCTTGCTTGGTGTCAGCGACTTGTACCTGTGCTTTTTCTATACGAATGGGCTTACATAAGTTCGCTTTGTTACATGACGAGCGTGCACATGAGCGACAAACATAATCCGAAGCAGCAACTAACTGGTTAATTTCATCCAATGAGAATGCAATCTCCTGGCGATTCATTTTACAAAAGCGTTTTACCATTACTGAATTACCCAAATACTACGAGATTCATAGACTGCCATCTCTTTTGAACATCCCTATCATAGAATCAACATCACCGTATTTATTCTGTCATCGATGATAAGACATAAACATCAAAGCGATTTTTCTTGGTTTCAATTGCCATCGTCGGTTTTTGCTCAGCCAACCAATCCGCGTAGTCAGGCCTTTTCACGACCACCCGCTTTGTCGCTAACGCTAAAGCAGGTTCTAACAAACTGTCGGCATCATTATCTGCCCCAACCAAAGATTGAAAAACTCGCATTTCTTTTTTCACTAAAGCACTTTTCTTTTTGCCTTCTGGATGAGGATACATAGGGTCGAGATAAACCACATCAGGCCGCACAAAATTGTCGTCTTTCATTAGTTGAGATAAGGCATCATGACTAGATGCATGCAATAACTGAACGCGCTCTGTTACCCAATGACCAATATCTTCATCTTGCTTAGCGCGGTTAATACCATCATCTAACAGCGCAGCAACAACAGGATGTCTCTCGACTAACTGGACACGGCACCCCAGCGACGCCAGTACAAAGGCATCGCGTCCAAGCCCTGCTGTACCATCTAAAACTGTCGGCATTGCACCTTTATTGAGCCCTGCTGCTTTTGCAATCGCCTGCCCTTTACCACCACCGAATTTACGTCGATGAGCAACGGCACCAGAGACCCAGTCAACATAGATAGCCCCTAACTTAGGTTCATCCAATTTACGCAGTTCTAAGCGCTCATCAGTTAATACCAAAGCAAAGGCACTTGTCTCGTCATGACATAGATTCCAGCGGCTGGCGAGAGCATCTAATTCACCACTTCGCCCTAATGATTCACTAATCAGTTGTATCTGCAAAAATGCACTCCAGTTAGAACCAATAACAACACGCGCAGTTTAGCGGATTTCTTAATGAATACCTATATTCTCCCAAACTAAACGGTTATCCGTTGGATAAAATAGATCTGAACA
The DNA here is from genome assembly GCF_015686695.1 of Vibrio nitrifigilis. NCBI lineage: Bacteria > Pseudomonadati > Pseudomonadota > Gammaproteobacteria > Vibrionales > Vibrionaceae > Vibrio > Vibrio nitrifigilis. The sequence continues at coordinate 492,297 of NZ_JADPMR010000003.1, forward strand.
TCGATATAAAAAACATCTAAACTCTCTAAAAATAAGGTTTAATTATTCCAATTGATACTACTCTGAACAAGGAGATGTTAAGATGGTGAAACCGGTTGTTGAAATTGACAAGTGATAGGATGAATAGCCCAGTGACAGCAATAAAACTCGATGATCTTGATAAAGCCATCCTAAAGATTTTAATGGATGACGCTAGAACACCGTATGCAGAAATGGCAAAGCAATTTAATGTTAGCCCAGCAACGATTCATGTTCGCATTGAAAAAATGAAAGCTGGGGACATCATCCAAGGAACTGAAGTCGTAGTAAATACGAAAAAACTTGGCTATGACGTATGTTGTTTTATCGGTATTAATTTAAATGCGGCCCGCGATTATCATTCTGCACTACAAAAATTAAATGCTCTCGATGAAGTTGTTGAGGCTTACTACACGACCGGAGCTTATAATATTTTTGTTAAATTAATGTGCCGCTCGATAGAAGAATTACAACACGTTTTAATCGATAAGTTGCAAGCTATTGATGAAGTTCAATCAACAGAAACACTTATTTCTTTACAAAATCCGATAAGCCGTAATGTGAATCCATAAAAAACCCCAAGTAATATTTGGGGTTTTTTTATAAAATTAATTAAGAGACTTATTTATTATTTAGGTATTTCAATAGTTCATCTGCAGAAATACCTTGTTCTGCTAGTTCTTTTGCTAGCACACCCACCTGTTCATCTTTTCTTGAATCAATCACTTGTTGAAATTGATAAACTAAGTCACGCAAAATGCTTATTGGCACTTGTTTAGCAGCACTGCGAACACGTTCACTACTCTGATTACCTAATTCACTCAGAAGTTTGCCAAACATAACCTTTTCTGGCGACTCATCAAGTTGTTCTAAAATTCGAGCCATTTCGTAGGTTGTAAGAGACATTTATTATGATTCCAACGTAATAATTAATAGGAACATTAAAACCATTAATATATTAATGGTTTTAACTTAATTAAATAATCGGGAAGGTAATTTACCTTTCCTAAAACTAAGGCTCAAGCACCCATTGATGCCATTTACGTCCCACACCAGAAAACATAATTAATAAGGCGGGAACAACAAGCCACATCTGTATGGCAATAAGCCAATACGGTGTCATTTCTAAGTTTTGCACTAGAGCGACAATCAAACCAGACCCGCTCATCTGGAATAGCCCTAGAAGAGCAGCCGCTGTCCCTGCTTTATCTCCGAATGGGGCTAGCGCTTTACCAGCGGCAGCGCCAAGAATCCACGCAAATCCAACCGATGAAATAAATATAGGCAACATAAAACGAAATGCAGTCTGATCAGACGATAATATTACCATTAGAACACCTGATAGACCTATTAATAATATACCGAACGTTATCGACCGATGAGTTCCTATTTTATCCATCATGGATGGCGCTGTTAAGCAAGCAACAATATTAACGATAGCATTAATTCCGAACCAGAAAGTGAATTGGTCCATGGACAAACCGATCTGCTGCATTAGCACTAGAGGTGCAGAAGTGACATACGCCAAAATAACGCCCATTGACAACATACACAACCCTGCATGGAATAAAAATGAAGGATTTTTGATAACATCCCAATATCGAGTGAGATTAAATGTCGATAAACCGCTTTGTTGAGAAGGATTGGTTTCGCGTAAACTGAACCACATTAACGAACCTGAAACGAGCGCAAAACACACCATAAAGGAAAAATTAGCCCGCCAACTATAATGCTGAGTTAACCAGCTCCCCAGAATTGGGGCTAACGCAGGAATAAAACAGATAGCACCGTTCAGATAGCTGATCATCTTGCCACTTTTTTCAGGGCCAAATACATCTCGAACAGTCGCAAAGGCTGCCACTGTTGTTGCACATGCACCAAATCCTTGTAATAGACGAGCAGTAAGCATCCACTCCATGGTCTGCGCGCTCCATGCAAGTAATGCACTGGCAGAATAGATAACCACCCCTGTCAAAGCAACATAGCGACGACCAAAGCGATCCGCTAATGGTCCTGCGAATAGCTGGCCAACCCCCATGGTAAACAAAAAGCCTGTGATTGTGTATTTTGCCATCGCATGTTCCACGTGAAACGTAGAAGAAATCAATGGTAAGGCTGGAAGATATATATCAATCGCTAATGGACTAAATAACACTAATAACGTCAGAAGAATCATCTGATACTTGGTGTTGGTTGCCGTGTTTTTTCTCACAGGCTGAGCTCCTAAGATAACTAAAGTAGGCGAAGTGCTGGCGCATGATAGTCGAATGATGTTATGAATAACAATGGCATATTGTCATTCCTATTATTCCTAATTGGAAATTCATATGAAGGTAGAAAAACTCGCGCGTATTGACCTAAATTTATTGGTCTGTCTTAAGGTGCTTACCGAAGAGTTAAGCGTTACCAGGGCAGCAAACAGGCTCTACTTAAGCCAATCAGCCGTCAGTAAATCTCTAGCTAAACTCAGAGAACAATTTGATGACCCTCTCTTTATTCGTACTTCTCATGGGCTAAAAGCGACACCCACCACTATTTACCTAAAACCTAAATTGGATGCGCTAACCCATCAAATTGAACTCATTACACAACCCATTGAATTTGATCCATCAACTAGTGAATATCACTTCCAACTTGCAGCGGTAGAAAGCGTTTATCCCTTATTACTTCCTCATTTTTTACCTGCGTTGTTCCAACATGGTCCAAACCTTAATATCAGCACTCACGCTTGGAATAATGACACTCTACAAAAATTACAATTGGGGGAGCTGGATTTAGGTATCATAGGTCGAGATGTGGATATTAACGATTCACGAATCACACTACCCATTCCAGAAAATATATGTTCAGAAGAGATCTATCGAGATACGCAAAAATGTGTCGTACGCCGAGGACACCCTATACTTGATCGAGAATGGAATTTGGAAAGCTACCTATCAGTGCGACATGTTCAAGTTCGTTATGATGGCAATGACCGTTGGCTTTTGGACTTCCGCCTGGCTGATTTAGGACAAGAACGAGATATCGGTATCACCGTACCTGATCATAATAGTGCGGCAATTTTGTGTACTTATACCGATTTTATCTTTACCGCTCCCAGTCATTTCACTCGAGCAATCGCCGAGCAACTCGATCTTGTTGAACTCCCCTTGCCTATGGACTTTCCTCCGATGGCTTATGCACTATTTTGGAGCCAAGAAAGAGAAAACGATCAAGCGCTAATTTGGCTAAGAAAACTGATAAAAGGAAATACAGCACATCTGCAACACAATCATGATAAATCCTAGTTGTACTCGCAGTGTTGCCAATTGCACCCGATCTGCAAAAAGAGTAGCTTATACCTTCTGGTCACAGACAACCCATACATAATAGAGATCACTAGATCTCAATGCATTTATAGTCATAAGGACTGTCTTTAAAGGATATTTTCAGATGCAACCATCTACTTCACAACGTGTCGAAGCGCTTCGCGACTGGATGACACAACATCAACTTGACGCGATCATTATTCCCCATGAAGACGAATATTTGGGTGAATATGTCCCTGAACATAACGAACGCCTGCAATGGCTGACGGGATTCACTGGCTCAGCTGGTGCCGCTGTGATAACTAAAGATAAAGCGGCTATTTTTGTTGATGGTCGTTATACGGTTCAAGTTCGTAAACAAGTACCAGCAAATTTATTTGAATATCGACACCTTGTCGAAGAACCTTATTTAGAGTGGTTACTTAAAGAACTTCCTGCAGACAGCAAAGTTGGCTTTGATCCCAAAATGCACCGAGCTAGCTGGCTGACAGCGGCCCAAAAAACACTCGGAGGCGAACTAGAATTGAGCAGCACTGCGACCAACGCAGTTGATGATCTCTGGTTAGACCGCCCTGCACCCGTCGTATCACCGATGCGTCTTATGGGCGATGAGTTGGTTGGGACCAATAGTGCTACCAAACGTAAGACCATTGCCGATATTCTTAAAAAGAAAAAGGCAGACTGCGCGATTTTAACCGAGCTTGATTCAATTTGTTGGTTATTGAATATTCGTGGTCTCGATGTCTCTCGCTTACCGGTCTTGCTTTCTCATGCCATCATTTACAATGATTCTCGCGTCGACTTCTTCCTCGATCCTGAACGTGTTGCAAATCACTTTGATGAACATGTGGGAGAAGGCGTCCAAGTTCATCATCCTGAACAATTGGCCAGTACTATCGCTAAATTAACAAACAAAAAGGTTATCGTAGACCCAGCCACCAGCAACGCATGGTTTACGCTTTCTTTGCAAAATGCCGGTGCTGAAATCATTAATGATGCCGATCCATGTTTAATGCCTAAAGCGGCAAAAAATCCAACCGAAATCGCAGGTATGAAGGCATGTCATATTCGTGATGGCGCAGCTATGGTGAAATTCTTGTCATGGTTAGACAAACAAGTAGAGTTAGGTGTAACGCTTGATGAAGCCATGGTATCAGATACATTACAAGCATTTAGAGAACTAGACCCTACACTAGCAGACCTTAGCTTTGACACCATTTCTGCCGCAGCTAGCAACGCCGCTATGTGCCATTACAACCACATTAACCAACCGAAACCCGGCCAATTAGAACTCAATACGCTCTACCTTGTTGACTCCGGCGGTCAATATATTGATGGAACAACCGATATCACACGTACAGTCGCCATCGGTAATATTCCTCAAGAGATGAAGCAACAATATACGTTAGTTCTTAAAGGGCACATTGCGCTAGCAAAGGCACGTTTTCCGAAAGGAACATGTGGGCATCACCTTGATGTCCTAGCACGCCAATATTTGTGGGCTAACGGTTATGATTTTGACCACGGTACTGGTCATGGTGTGGGTCACTTCCTAAGTGTTCACGAAGGGCCGCAAAGAATCGGCAAAGCGGTGAACAACTTTCCGTTTGAACCGGGAATGGTGTTATCTAATGAACCAGGTTATTACCGCGCAGATGGTTTTGGTATTCGTATCGAAAACCTTGAACTGGTTGTTAATGTTGAAACCAATGGTGATTTCAACGTTATGGGTTTTGAAGCGCTGACTCGTTGCCCTATCGATACTCGAGCAATCGATACAAACCTTCTCACTAAGCCAGAATTAGCATGGCTAAATGATTACCACCAAACAGTATGGGATGATGTTAGCCCACTGGTTGAAGGTGATGTTAAAGAGTGGCTAAAACAAGCAACACAGCCTTTATTGCACAACGATTAACCACCCTTCATTCTTAATTCAATCCCTTAGTGCTTTGTGCACTGAGGGATTTTTTTTTATCTATATACCCAACCATCTCACCTCTAATAATTTAAAGTTATTAAAAAATTTTACAATCACACATAAACCACTGATTAACAATACTTAAAAACACTTTTTAGACATAAAAATGACAACATTTCGTTAAAATTTAATTTGAGATCTAAACATTATATGCGTAAGCTTATATTTAATTAACCGTTCAATAAAAATTAAAAGGAATGGATATGCCAAAGGTTGGGATGCCAGAAGTACGTAAACCACAACTTGTCAAAGCAACGATGACTGTTATCGAGCGTGTTGGATTGCATGCTGCAAGTATTGCTTTGATCAGCAGAGAGGCAGGCGTGTCTACCGGCATCATTAATCATTACTTTGGCGGCAAGCATGGACTGCTTGAAGAAACGATGCGTGCGATATTGCGCGAACATTCACAAACGATAATGACAGCGTTGGCAAAAATACCTAAGCATGCCCATCAAGAGCGAATTAACGCCATTGTTGAAGCGAACTTCTCAGGTTTTCAAGCCCAAAGTGAAGTTGTAAAAACTTGGCTCGCTTTTTGGTCGTATTCCATGCATGACCCACAGCTATTACGTCTACAACGAGTTAACGAAAAACGCCTGATTTCACACTTAATGATAGAGCTCAAAGCATTACTACCTATCACTGTTGCACACCAAGTTGCACAAGGCATAGCAGCGTTAATAGACGGAATCTGGTTACGTGGGGCTTTAAACCCTTTAGGCATTAATACTCAAAAAGCCAAACTCATTATCACCGATTATTTAGAACAACAACTAGCGCATCGTGCGCTGGCAACTAATTAGGCTTAACAATGGAAATAGCATCTTTATACATTAATGGTGAAGCTCGCAAAGCGACATCTAACGAAACATTTACCACTCATAACCCTGCTACAGGCGAAGCAATTGCCGTCTTAGGTCAAGCCAGTGAACAAGATGTGCAAGATGCAGTTCAATCTGCACAAGAAGGCTTTAAAGTGTGGTCAGCTATGTCTGCGACTGAACGCAGCCGAATCTTGCTCAAAGCGGTAGCAATTTTACGCGAACGTAACGATGAGTTAGCAGAACTTGAAGTCTTAGATACTGGTAAGCCACTACAAGAAGCAAACTGTGTTGACATTGTTACTGGTGCCGATGTTATCGAATACTTCGCAGGACTAGCCCCTGCACAAGAAGGCGCGCAACAACCTCTTTCTGAGAGCCAATTTTTTTATACCCGTAAAGAGCCTTTAGGTATCTGTGCTGGTATCGGTGCTTGGAACTACCCAATTCAAATTGCGATGTGGAAATCAGCTCCAGCTCTAGCAGCAGGAAATGCAATGATCTTCAAACCATCAGAAGAAACGCCTCTTACTGCTCTGAAACTCGCGGAAATCTTTACTGAAGCTGGCGTACCTAACGGTGTATTCAACGTTGTTCAAGGTGATGGCCGTGTTGGCCAAATGCTCACAGGTCACCCAGACATTGCGAAAGTATCGTTCACAGGTGAAGTGGGTACGGGTAAAAAAGTAATGAGTGCAAGTGCACAAACACTCAAGTCAGTAACGATGGAACTGGGCGGTAAATCTCCACTTATCATTTTTGATGATGCCCAAATTGACCAAGCGGTTTCTGTTGCAATGATGGCTAACTTCTATACCCAAGGCGAAGTATGTACTAACGGTACTCGTGTTTTCGTTCATGAAAAGATCTACGACAAATTTGTGGCACAACTTAAAGAGCGCACTGAAAAGCTGATCATCGGCGATCCGATGGATCTAAACACTCAGGTCGGTGCTCTTATTTCTAAAAAACACTTAGAGAAAGTACTCGAGTTTATTGAGAACGGTAAAAACAGCGCAGCCACCCTACTCACAGGTGGATACCAAGTGACAGAAAACGGTTTAGATAAAGGTAACTTTGTTGCCCCAACTGTATTTGCAGACTGTACCGATGATATGGATTTCGTGAAATATGAAATCTTCGGCCCAATCATGGCTGTTCTTAAATTCTCTGATGAAGAAGAAGTTATCGCACGTGCTAACAACACCGACTACGGTCTTGCAGCAGGTGTTTTCACTCAAAACCTATCTAGAGCTCACCGTGTAATCCACCAGCTCGAAGCCGGTATCTGCTGGATTAATACTTGGGGTGACTCCCCTGCGCAAATGCCTGTCGGTGGTTACAAACTATCAGGTGTGGGTCGCGAAAATGGTGTTGAAACACTCAATCACTATACGCAAACCAAGAGTGTTCTGATTGAACTGAACGAGTTTGTTGGGCCATACGCTTAAGGAGGCAGGATGAAGCAGCATTACGATTACATTGTTATTGGCGCCGGTTCAGCCGGCTGTGTTTTGGCTGATCGCTTAACAGAATCAGGTAAGCACTCTGTATTACTTTTAGAAGCTGGCGGCAGTGATAAAAGCATTTTTATTCAAATGCCAACGGCTCTTTCTTATCCAATGAACACCCCAAAATACGCGTGGCAATTTGAGTCACTCGAAGAAGAAGGACTCGATGGACGTCGCCTTCATTGTCCTCGCGGTAAAGTGCTTGGTGGCAGTTCATCAATTAATGGCATGGTCTATGTTCGTGGCCATGCTTGTGACTTTGATGAATGGCAAGAACATGGTGCAACAGGATGGGATTACGCAAATTGTCTTCCTTACTTTAAAAAGGCAGAAAGCTGGATTGGAGGTGAAGACGAATACCGTGGAGGTAACGGACCATTAGCAACTTGTAATGGTAATGATATGGAGCTTAATCCTTTGTATCAGGCATTTATTGATGCCGGCCAGCAAGCAGGTTACCCAGAAACAAAAGACTACAACGGTTACCAGCAAGAAGGCTTTGGCCCAATGCACATGACAGTAGACAACGGCGTGCGAGCTTCAACCTCGAACGCTTACCTACGTCGTGCGATGAAGCGCCCTAACCTAACTGTAGCGACCAAAGTACTGACACGAAAAATCGTTCTCAAAGACAAAAAAGCAATTGGCGTTGAATTCGAAAAGAACGGCACAGTCCATCATGCATTCGCTAATCAAGAAGTCATTTCTAGTGCAGGCTCTGTTGGATCTGTACAACTACTTCAACTCTCGGGTATTGGTCCAAAAGATATATTGGAAAAAGCGGGCGTTGAAGTTCAACACGAATTGCCTGGTGTTGGGGAAAACCTTCAAGATCACCTAGAAGTCTATTTCCAATATCGCTGCGAACAACCTATCTCGCTTAACAGCAAATTAGGCTTGATCAGCAAAGGTTTGATTGGTACTGAGTGGTTACTTACTCGTAAAGGCTTGGGCGCAACGAACCACTTTGAATCGTGCGCTTTTATCCGCTCACGAGCGGGCCTCAAGTGGCCAAACTTACAATACCACTTTTTACCAGCTGCTATGCGATATGATGGCAGAACAGCGTTTGATGGTCATGGTTTCCAAGTACATGTTGGTCCGAATAAGCCATTAAGTCGCGGTAAAATTTGGATTGAATCATCCGATCCCAAAGCAAAACCTGCGATTAAATTTAATTACTTACAACACGAACAAGACATTCAGGATTGGCGTGATTGTATTCGTCTCACGAGGGAGATACTCGCTCAACCCGCATTGGATAAATATCGCGGCGATGAAATTCAGCCAGGAATGGCTATTTCATCAGATGCCGATATTGACGAATGGGTTAAAGAAAATGTTGAGAGTGCTTATCACCCTTCATGCTCATGCAAAATGGGCGCAGATAACGACCCAATGGCCGTACTTGATGAAACCTGTCGAGTGCGTGGTATAGAAGGTCTCCGTGTTGTCGACTCTTCTATCTTCCCAACCATTCCAAACGGTAACCTCAATGCACCTACGATTATGGTCGCTGAGCGAGCAGCAGATTTCATTTTGGGTCATGAAATGCTGCCGAAAAGTGAGGCCGCTGTTTGGATCGATCCTAACTGGCAAGAACAACAACGTTTAGAAAAACCTCAGCGAGATCTCGCTGATATCTAGCCAGTGATTACTTCATAAGATAAGGAAATTAAACATGCGTAAAGTCGTTACCTTCACCGCCGCAGCGTTATTGTCTCTTAACGCTTATGCAAATAGCTGTGATTCAGTTAGCTTTGCCGATGTTGGTTGGACAGATATCACTTCCACCACAGCTGTAACATCAGAAGTGCTAAAAGGTTTGGGATATAAAACCCATACCGAACTCCTTTCAGTACCAGTCACTTATTCTTCGATGGCAAGTGGTGATATTGACGTATTTCTTGGTAACTGGATGCCTACCATGGAAGGCGATATTGCTAAATATCGTGATTCAGGAAAAGTTGATGTGTTACAGGCAAACCTAGTGGGTGCCAAATACACATTAGCGGTACCAAAATACGTTTATGATGCAGGCGTACACTCTTTTGCTGACCTTGCAAAATACGCCGACAAGTTCAAAAGTCGCATTTACGGTATCGAACCTGGCAATGATGGCAACCGTCTCATCCAATCGATGATCGATAAAGATGCTTTCAACTTAAAAGACTTCAACCTTGTTGAGTCAAGTGAAGCCGGTATGGTTTCACAAGTATCACGAGCGATTCGTCGCCACCAATGGATTGCTTTCCTTGGCTGGGCTCCTCACCCAATGAACAGCAAGTTTGACATGAAATACCTATCCGGTGGTGATGATTACTTCGGCCCTAACTATGGCGGTGCCAAGGTGTATACCAACGTTCGCCACAACTACCTAAAACAGTGTCCGAATGTAGGTAAGCTGATCTCTAATCTTAAGTTCGACCTTAATATGGAAAACCATTTAATGGGTCGTATTTTAAATGACAAACAGAAACCAGCAGTTGCCGCTCGTGAATGGCTACAATCTCACGAACAATATCTAGATACATGGCTTAAAGGGGTGAAAACCATCGATGGCAAACCTGGCGAAGCCGCGGTTAAAGCCTATCTCGAGAAAGAGAAAGATAACGCCTAACTCTAACTCATGAAAACAGTGGAGCATGGTTTTGCTCCACTGAACTAACAAGGATATATTGTGAATATTTTTACCGATTACAAAATCCCACTTGGTAGCTGGATGGAAACAGTCGTCGATTGGTTAACTATCCATGCATCTGGCTTTTTTGATGCTATCTCCATCTCTCTTGAGACAGCGATTATGTTCTTAGTGGACATATTTAAAGCCATGCCTCCTGCTCTACCAATTATTCTTACAGCTGCCTTAGCTTGGTGGTTACATCGTAGAATTTCGCTGGTTATTTTCGTAGTCGTTTCGCTACTTCTCATACTTAACCTCGGCTACTGGCAAGAAATGCTTGAAACCTTCGTAATGGTTTTCTCAGCGACTGTCATCTGTATTTTAGTTGGAGTACCGCTTGGAATTATGTCAGCCCACCGCCCATGGCTGTACACGCTGATGCGCCCTATTTTGGATCTCATGCAAACCGTTCCTACATTTGTTTACCTTATTCCAACACTCGTTCTGTTTGGTTTAGGGGTTGTTCCAGGGCTTATCTCAACCATTATTTTTGCCATTGCAGCACCAATTCGTTTGACCTATCTAGGCGTCACTAGAGTGCCAGAGGAATTAGTAGAAGCAGGTAAAGCTTTTGGTGCGAGTAGAATGAAGTTGTTATTTAAAGTTGAGCTTCCAGCTGCAATGCCAAGCATTATGACTGGAGTTAGTCAGTGCATCATGTTGTCCCTATCTATGGTAGTGGTTGCCGCACTTGTTGGTGCCGATGGCTTGGGTAAACCCGTCGTTCGAGCATTGAATACTGTCAATATCTCACAAGGTTTTGAAGCTGGATTAGCCATTGTACTTGTGGCAATTATTCTCGACCGTATGTGTAAAGCACCAAACAGTAAGGACATGCAATAATGAAATCAATTAGCATTGAAAACTTGGACGTTATTTTTGGTGATCACAGTGAAAAGGCACTTAGCCTACTGGACCAAGGCAAAACACGTCAGGAAATTATCGACGAAACCGGACTAGTCGTCGGTGTCGATAATGTTTCACTAGATGTAAACCAAGGCGAAATTTGTGTATTGATGGGCTTATCTGGTTCAGGTAAATCAAGCCTTCTACGCGCCGTTAATGGTTTGAATAAAATTACTCGCGGCTCATTAAAAATCAAAGATGGCGATGATGAAGTTGACCTCGCCAGCTGCAATGAAGCCACCCTTCGCCATTTACGTACAGAACGTATTTCAATGGTGTTTCAAAAGTTTGCGTTAATGCCATGGCTATCGGTATTAGATAACGTTGCCTTTGGTTTAGAAATGCAAGGCGTACCAAAGAAAGAACGTCGCCTCCGAGCACAAGAAAAGCTAGATATGGTTGGACTTGGTGAATGGGCTGAACAATTCCCTCACGAACTTTCTGGTGGTATGCAGCAACGCGTTGGTTTAGCGCGAGCATTTGCTATGGACAGTGATATCCTATTAATGGATGAACCATTTTCAGCTCTCGACCCTCTCATTCGAGCTCAACTGCAAGATGAACTGTTAGACCTACAGAAAAAATTAAACAAAACGATTATCTTTGTAAGCCATGATTTGGATGAAGCATTAAAAATTGGTTCACGTATCGCGATTATGGAATCAGGTAAATTGATTCAATACAGTAAGCCAGAACAAATCATCCTTAAGCCCAAAACACAGTATGTGAAAGATTTCGTGGCACACACAAATCCTTTAAATGTATTACGTGGACGATCTTTGATGAATTCGGCTAATGAGCTAGTAAGTGATGAGCAGGACCGTATACAGATTTGTGATCAGTCTGATATCTGGTTAGAAAAAACTGATAAGAATTGGGCAGTCACCGGAGAAAATGACTACGAAGTTGTTGAGTGGAGCTCTCAACTGGAATGCTCAGAGCTAAGCGAAGATTCAATTGTTATTGCTTCTCCTGACATTGAAATGCGTGATGCCATTGAGATTCGCTATCATACTGGTCATCCAATTGTCTTAGTTGAAGATAATGAACTCATCGGTACGCTAAACGATCATGATTTTTATCATGCTCTACTCGGCAAATATAACGATGACGATTCAGTGGTCACTGGAACAACCTCCTCAAAAAAGGATAAAGCTGCATAACGCAGCCCTTCCAACGCATCAAGTAAATTACATGATGTTGAACAGAAGATTGACCAAGAAAAAGACGACAGCATTGTCGTCTTTTTTATTATTAAACCTGAGCAATATTCGTCATTTCACCCTTGCCTGTTTCACGTGAAACATTATGAGGAAAATCCCCTCGACCAATCATGCCAAATTACATCAATATTTTTCTGAATCAGCATTGAGGTGACTTCTTCCGTAGCTCTATTATCACTAATAGAAAACTGTTCCAGTTCGCTATCACGATTGATATAACCCCCAGGTTGAGTGCTCGATTCCGCGGACATATGTGTAACACCACAAAGCACTAAAAAATCACGCAACTCAGCGGACTCTCGAGTAGAAAGTGATAATTCAACCTCAGGGAAACAGAGCCTATAAGCACAGATAAGCTGTATTAACTGCTGATCACTGATTAATGATTTCGGCTTAATTCCCCCTTCACACGGTCGTAAGCGAGGAAAGGAAACTGAAAACCTAGAACGCCAATATCTACTCTGTAAATATTCTAAGTGATGCGCGGCGAATACTGAATCTATCCGCCATTCATCAAGGCCAAGCAACGCGCCAATGCCAATTTTATCTATCGACGCTTTACCCAACCTATCCGCCGTATCAAGGCGATATAGAAAATCTGTTTTATTCCCTTTTAAATGATGTTGGGCATAAGTACGAGGTTGATATGTTTCTTGGTATACCAATACCGAATCAATACCTAGTGATTTTAGTTCTGCATACTCAAACTGATTGAGCGGTTGAATTTCGAGAGCAACGTATGAAAAATACTTTTTCACAATAGGTATCATTTCTCGAAAATAATCCATTCCTACTTTCGATTGATGTTCCCCAGTAACAAGTAAGATACTGTCATACCCTTTCTGTTTAATGACCTTTAACTCGGCGACAACTTCATCCTTATTTAACGTCTTACGCTTTATATGATTACTCATAGAAAAACCACAATAGGTACAATCATTAGCACAGAGGTTAGATAAATAAAGAGGTATATACATTGATATCGTATGACCAAAACGTTGCTTAGTTAACTGCTGTGATTGAGAAATCATAATTGGTAAGTAAGCAAAAGCTGCTGGTGACACTAATGTTTTGAAATCATCAAATGTCAATCGTATACCGTTACCGCTCTTGATTAAGCTTAATTCGACTTGCCTACCGCTTCGGCTGTACACATCCAGAGATAAACCATCCCAATCTAATTGCTCGAATTGTTTTAAATATCCGCTCATAAGTTATCCCCCTCGAACTTATGAGGTTCACCTACCGATGCTTGTGCTATAGATTTAAAAAAGTCGGTCATAGGACTACTAGCTTGCGCAAAATTCGTCGCTTGATTAGTACCAATATTCCAAGCTTTCCTCCCTGCTAAAACCGCTAAGCGAAAAGCATCAGCCATTTCAACGGGGTTACTCGCAGTTGCGATTGCAGTATTCACCAATACTGCATCAGCACCTAATTCAAGCGCTTTGCTTGCATCTGATGGATGCCCAATTCCAGCATCAATAACGACGGGTACATTAGCTTGTTCAACGATAATACGTAAAAACTCCTGAGCGATTACCCCTTGGTTACTACCAATAGGAGCAGATAGTGGCATTACAGCCGCACACCCTACCTCTTCTAATCGTTTACATATAACGGGGTCACAGTGACAATAAGGTAAAACAATGAAGCCCTGCTTAACTAAACTTTCCGCAGCTTGTAGGGTTTCGATGGGATCAGGCATCAGGTAACGACTATCAGGATGAATTTCTAACTTAATCCAATTTGTCGCGAATAAATCACGCGCTAACTGCGCCGCAAAAATGGCTTCTTCTGCACTACGAGCACCAGAAGTGTTTGGTAGCAAATTAACACCTAATGTTTTGAGGGTTTGATATAAATTTCGACTACCACTATCACCTAGTTGAGGGTCGACTCTCTTTAGTGCGACGGTGACTAATTCTGATTGACTCGCCTTAATCGATTCAGACATCAATTCGGTTGTAGCAAATTTTCCTGTTCCGGTAAAAAGACGCGAAGAAAATACTTTATCAGCGATTTTAAGCATCGTTTACCCTCCAACTACTGCACTAAATGTTGTTACCGAATCACCTTGTTCCAAAGTCACGCTCGACCATAATGAACTCGGTACTACCTGATAATTGATTGCCAACGCAATAGAGAGTGATTCAATTTCAAGTTTCTGCACCAAATCCAAAACGGTCGAATTAATATCGATGGTATAACGATTTCCATTCATTACTATTTCAATCATCTTCCTTCCCTCCCGATAGCCTATCTAGTTTAAAACGGATATGAGTATCCTCTTCAGTGACTCTTTGCTCTCTGCAGACAGCACATTGAGGGTCAGCAATAATCGAATACTCACTCCAATCTCCTCGCTTGCCATCTAAACGATATAGCCTATTTGTCGAAAAACTGATTTCCTGATGGGTAAGTAACTGAAGACAAGCTAGGCTTTGGTAATAGCCAATGATGCCAACAACAGGCGCAACAACTCCTAAATCAGCACAGTTTTTAGTTGCGGTGTGAACTTGAGGTGACTCAGGGAATAGGCAGGAGTAACAAGCTTGTTTTGGTGCGTAGTCCCAAATAGAGAATTGCCCTTTCCATCCTGTTACTGCTCCCGAAATGAGGGGAACTTTGCAACGATAGCAACACTGATTAATTTGCTGACGTGTTGGCATATTGTCACTACAATCAATGACAATATCAGCCAACGTGACTTCTAACATTAGTTGCTCATCGGTCATCCTACGTTTGATACATCGAACACGGCAATCTGCGTTTTGGCTCTCTATGGTTGCTTTAAGTGCATCGACCTTCGCAACACCTACTTGAGCCATGTTAAAAGAAATTTGCCGAGGTAAATTATTGAGCTCTACTTGATCATCATCCACTAACACTAAACGACCAACGCCAGATGCCGCTAAACTGATCGCGACATGATTACCTAGGCCACCACACCCGATAATTAGAACGGAACTATCAAGTAAACGAATTTGGGACTTTTCTCCCCACTCATGCAAGCAAATATGTTTGCTATAGCGAATAAATTGTTCATCAGTAAGAGAAGACATTGGCTTTACCTCTCTTCTCCAAAACATGGAATTTAGTCACGATCGATTCAAGCTGCTGGTGATCGAAATGGACAGCCCTTACAACTGCGACACCATCCACACCTGTTTGATAAACATCCTGAGCATTATCTAAATGAATACCACCTATCGCGACAGTCGGTAATCTTCCAAACGAACGAATTGCCGATGAATCAATAAAACTTAGATAAGCGGCAAGCTTATGCAGCCCCTGTGGTTTTGATGGCATACTTTTCGTTGTTGTCGCGAATACATGCCCTAACGCGATATAACTTGGCCTACATCTGATGGCTCGCAGTATTTCAAAATATCCATGAGTAGATATTCCAAGCCTAATATTGGCTTTAGTTAAGCAATCAATATTTTGCTGACTAATATCATCCTGACCTAAATGGACACCAAATGCCTGATGCTTTATCGCCAACTCCCAGTGATCGTTTATATAGACATTCGCTTGGTACTCTTTCCCTAGGGATATTGCGGAGATAATTTCTGATTCCAAACTTTCAGACCTATTATCCTTAATCCTAAGTTGAATCGTTTTGACACCATAGTCCAAAAGCTTTTTCAGCCATTTGGTATTATCAACAACAGGGTACAAACCAATCTCTTTGGATATCTCCGGAAAGAACGTATCAGAGCTGATAAAACTTATTTTGAATTGCCCTTCTTTAGCAAAGCAGAGATCAACAGGTACAGGAAAATCATCTTTCTTCACTGGCCAAGATGTTTCACGTGAAACATGTCCTAATACCCGCGCTAATGACAAACTATCTTCGAGCGTGAATTCCAGACAGAGTAACGTAAGCAGCCAACAGAAATGATAACGGATATTGATAGGCAAATTAGAAAATTGGGCTCCTATACCTTCGGTGCTATTTTCTAAAAACCATGCGTCTAATCCAGAAGCTTCCGGAGAAACAAAGATAGATCTGAGCAAAAACGGTGGGCTCAGCGAATAAGCAGCGTCACCCGATACTAAACGACGAATGTCTGTAGAATAGTGCAGATATAAGAGAGCCCCCGACACGTCATCTTGTTTCTCCCTCTTACTAATCCTACTTGGCAAAATATGGATTTGGTTTTTATCATCGAAAGAGATTGAAATAATGTCTCCAGATATAACTCTATACTCAATATCTATGGATGGTTCACAAAGTCCAAGTGTCTGCAGAAACTCCAGATTTTTTTCTAATTGTTGCATTACCATATGAGTATCGAGGCCATCAACAGCCAACAGCTCAGGAAGATCAACGTTCATTATGACCTTCCCTCCTTTAAATCAGATTCAAGATAGAGCTGAGAACCTGAATCAATAAATCGTTGCGACATCATTTCCATGCCTCCAGTAACATCAGCCACATCTATCCGATTACTTGATACCGAATGAGATTGGCTAGCTGCATACTGGCGAACTTCTTGGGAAATTTTCATCGAACAAAATTTAGGACCACACATCGAACAGAAATGAGCAATTTTCCCAGACTCTTGTGGTAGGGTTTCATCGTGAAGTTTTCTAGCGGTATCAGGATCTAGAGATAAATTAAACTGGTCTTCCCAGCGAAATTCAAAACGAGCCTGAGATAATGCGTTATCTCTAACCTGCGCTCCTGGATGCCCTTTCGCTAAGTCCGCAGCATGGGCAGCCAATTTATAAGTAATAAGACCTGTTTTTACGTCCTCTTTATTAGGTAACCCTAAGTGTTCTTTAGGAGTGACATAACAAAGCATCGCACAACCAAACCATCCGATCATAGCCGCGCCGATCCCAGAAGTAATATGGTCATACCCAGGTGCAATATCAGTAGTTAAAGGGCCTAAAGTATAAAATGGAGCTTCATGGCAATGCTCCATCTGCTCATCCATGTTCTCTTTAATCATATGCATAGGCACATGACCAGGGCCTTCAATCATGACTTGGACATCATGTTCCCAAGCAATTTTTGTTAGCTGACCTAGTGTATGTAACTCTGAAAATTGAGCTTCATCATTAGCATCAGCAATCGAGCCAGGGCGTAATCCATCGCCTAAAGAAAGAGCAACGTCATACTCAGCGCAAATTTGGCAAATCTCTTCAAAATGGGTGTATAGAAAATTTTCTTGGTGATGCGCTAAACACCATTTAGCGATAATAGAACCACCTCGAGAAACAATTCCAGTCACTCGATTTGCTGTGATAGGTACGTATCTCAGTAACACGCCACAATGAATGGTAAAGTAATCAACCCCCTGCTCTGCTTGTTCAATCAAAGTGTCTCGCATCACTTCCCAAGTCAGAGCCTCAGCAATACCATTCACCTTTTCTAGAGCCTGATACATAGGAACAGTGCCAATAGGAACCGGACTATTACGTAAAATCCACTCGCGTGTTTCATGGATATGTCGACCAGTAGATAAATCCATAATAGTGTCAGCTCCCCAACGAGTCGCCCACACTAATTTTTCTACTTCTTCCTCAATAGAAGATGACACTGAGGAATTACCAATATTAGCGTTAACCTTAACTAAAAAGTTATGCCCGATTATCATTGGTTCGGATTCAGGATGATTGATGTTATTGGGAATAATAGCTCGTCCTTCAGCGACCTCTTGGCGAACAAATTCCGGAGTAATATAAGAAGGAGTATTAGCAGAAAAGCGTTGACCTGAATGTTGTTTCCTCAATTGAGGGTCAACCAAATTATCTAAGCGTTGATTTTCACGGATGGCAATAAATTCCATTTCAGGAGTAATAATGCCTTTTCGAGCATAATGAAGTTGAGTAACACAGTGTGAATGTTTAGCGCGTCGAATTATAGTTTGGTTAGGGAAGCGGCTGTCATTAAGTGTACGATCTTCCAAACGTTCTAATGTATAGGTGGACTTAGAATTGGCTAATATTTCGGTATCATCTCGTTGTTCTATCCACTGACTTCGCACTCTCTCTAATCCTGACAAAATATCAATGGTTACATTAGGGTCAGTATAAGGGCCAGAGGTATCATAAACATAGATAGGGGCATTATCACGATACTCAGGGTTATCTTTGCTCCCACCGAGTAATGTCTTACTTAAGGATATTTTACGAAAAGGGACTTTTATAGTGGGGTTACCACCGAACAAATAGGACTTTTCTGAGTTAGGTAACGGCTCATTAGATAGTGATTGAATAAATTGTTTAGCGTGTAAACGGCTTTGCTTTCGACTCGACATAGCATTTTCCTCAATGAGTTAGATGGATAATGCTTGACGGATATATGCAACAAGAGTGATCAGTTAAATTGATCAAAGATAAGACAGAAATAGTAATAGAGCATTTCTGAGATGTGTCTTCTCTTGTTCCCTTCGCAGGTTCTAGCCTGATCAGGTTCAACGGATCCCGAACTAACGGTCTCAGCCATATGGCACTCCGACAAGTGAATTTTATTATATGCAAGCGAATTAAATACACAAAGGCCTTCTCTCATTGAACAACAAAAATGAGAGAAGGCCTTCAATTTAACATTTTATTTAAAATAAACTTAAGAACGCAGTAACCACTGATAGCCAACATAAGCCGCTGAGATACTGAATAGAACATTCAACAACACATTGAAACCTAGTTTAATGAATGCACCCTGCTCAATCATCAAGACGTTATCCATAGAGAACGTTGAAAATGTAGTTAACGCTCCTAAGAAACCCAGACCAACTACCTGACGCCATGGGTATGGAGCTAACCATTCGTTCTGAAAACATGCCATTAAGATTCCCATAATAAAAGAACCAATAATGTTGACCGATAGAGTGCCGTAAGGAAATGCTC
This sequence comes from Vibrio nitrifigilis, assembly GCF_015686695.1. Lineage (NCBI taxonomy): Bacteria > Pseudomonadati > Pseudomonadota > Gammaproteobacteria > Vibrionales > Vibrionaceae > Vibrio > Vibrio nitrifigilis. The sequence continues at coordinate 511,618 of NZ_JADPMR010000003.1, forward strand.
GTCCAAACATGGTAACGGTCCACTCAGAAATTAAATAACGAGAACAAGCACCAAATGCTCCGCCTATAGCAATAAACAGCAAAATAGATATTTGAGTCATATCGAAATCCACATAGTAATATTTGCTTACTATTGTAAACAAAAAATCGCCAATGCTAAGAAATAAGTACAAAAATCATCACTTTCATTTACCACTAATCCTACCGAAAGAATAGATAATTAAAAAAGTTACAGTAGTCACTTATATCCGAATAAAAGTAGAATTGCTATAACGGGTAGATAAGACAGTAAAGTTCAGCATGATCAGATTTGTCTTTCAAAACCAAATCAAAAAGAACGAAAACTATAACAAAATAATCTCTGTCTCACAGTGGCTCAAGTTACATACTAAGGGGTAATAATATCTATCGAGCCAAACGATAAAAGAAGCCCAGTATTCTTATAGAACCGTAATTTAATGGCCTAAGGATCCACTTAGTTGAAAATCCTACTCTCTATATTTGACTGGGGCAAAAAGCCAGAAACAAAAAAGCCTCAGCTTTTACTGCTGAGGCTTAAAACTATTACAGGGAGGAGATACAGAAACTCACCTATCTTGGCACTCCAGCTCCCGACACAGGCTTTTTAAGCTCAAAATAAAAAGCCCTAGCTTTACTCCTAAGGCTTAAAATTACTCGGCCGGCATTCCGGAGATTCGACTGGACGGCAGTCCAGCAGCCAAGATACGCAACTCCATTAGTCAGATAACGAGTAGCTCTATCACTTATACCAATCGCACTAATTTTATGATCTAATATCAGCTTCGATAGGAGCTGATATGAACCCCCCTGACTTCCCAAAACTTATTCGTGAAACATCCGATGCGAGGATGCGTACGAGACTTCTTGCTATATCTCATTTCGTGGATGGAAAAAGCCGCACTGAGATCGCCAAATATTTAAAAGTCAGCCGTACCAGTGTCAATAACTGGGTTGCGACTTATTTAAAGAATGGTGTTGAAGGTTTAGTAGAAAAGCAGCATACAGGCCGTCCTCCACGACTGACTGAAGATCAGCTATCTCTGTTAAAGCTGTACATCACTTCCAATGCGATTAAACCTGAAGGTGGAAGACTACAAGGGACTGATATTATTGAATTCATCCATGAGGAATTTGGCCTATCTTACAGCTTATCAGGCATCTATAAGATATTGAGAAAGCTTAATTTAGTTTGGATAACCACTCGTTCAAAGCACCCAAAGCAATCTGTAGAAGCGCAAGAAGCTTTTAAAAAAATTCCCAATAGAAACGATCCTTAAGATCCCTGGGCATGTTGCTTTAAAAGATGTTCAAATCTGGTTTCAAGATGAAGCCAGATTTGGCCAGCGCAACACAACAACCCGAATCTGGGCAAAAAAAGGGACTCGTCCTAGGGCGGTACAACAACAGCAATTTGAGTATGCGTACTTATTTGGAGCGGTGTGCGTTAATACCGGAGAAACTGAAGCTATTGTTGTTCCTATGAGCAACATGGAAGCAATGAAGGAACAACTCAGACTCATTTCTCAATCAACCCCCACAGGCAAACATGCTGTCGTCATCATGGATCAAGCCAGTTGGCATCAAAGCTATCTAGCGGATTCATTCAAGAACTTGACTGTCATTCATCTACCTCCTTATTCACCCGAACTCAACTCAATAGAGCAGGTATGGAGTTGGTTGCGTCAGAAAGAAATAGCCAATAGGTGTTTTGAATGTTACGACGATATTGTCGACAAGCTGTGTAGTGCTTGGAATTGTTTTTGTGCAGACAAAAGCAGAGTCATTTCGCTCTGCTTTAGAGATTGGACCATATTGACCAGTTAATTAGTGTGATTGGTATTAGGAGCAATTCACCATGATTCAGATGTAAAAAAAGCCTTAGCATTGCTGCTAAGGCTTCAATTATGGCAGGGGTGGAGAGATTCGAACTCCCAACACGCGGATTTGGAATCCGCTGCTCTGCCAATTGGAGCTACACCCCTAAAACATTAAATTTTTTATATGAAAAAACCCCAGTCTAAGACTAAGGCTTTTAAATAAGTGGCGGAACGGACGGGATTCGAACCCGCGACCCCCGGCGTGACAGGCCGGTATTCTAACCAGCTGAACTACCGCTCCGCGAAACTGGTTTTTACCGTAAAGTGTCTAACACTCTACCGTTTAATTTAAAGCCTGGCGATGACCTACTCTCACATGGGGAAGCCCCACACTACCATCGGCGCGATTTCGTTTCACTTCTGAGTTCGGCATGGGATCAGGTGGGTCCAAAATGCTATGGTCGCCAAGCAAATTCTTTGTTGTTACCGCTACGCAGCAACAATTAATTCAGAAAGCTGTCGTTCTCACACAATCAAGTGTGTCTCTATATCGAGTCCGATACAAAACCTTTTTGGTGTTGTATGGTTAAGTCTCACGGGCCATTAGTACAGGTTAGCTCAACGCCTCACAACGCTTACACACCCTGCCTATCAACGTTCTAGTCTCGAACAACCCTTTAGGACGCTTATAGCGCCAGGGAAGACTCATCTCAGGGCTCGCTTCCCGCTTAGATGCTTTCAGCGGTTATCGATTCCGAACTTAGCTACCGGGCAATGCGTCTGGCGACACAACCCGAACACCAGAGGTTCGTCCACTCCGGTCCTCTCGTACTAGGAGCAGCCCCCTTCAATCTTCCAACGCCCACGGCAGATAGGGACCGAACTGTCTCACGACGTTCTAAACCCAGCTCGCGTACCACTTTAAATGGCGAACAGCCATACCCTTGGGACCGACTTCAGCCCCAGGATGTGATGAGCCGACATCGAGGTGCCAAACACCGCCGTCGATATGAACTCTTGGGCGGTATCAGCCTGTTATCCCCGGAGTACCTTTTATCCGTTGAGCGATGGCCCTTCCATTCAGAACCACCGGATCACTATGACCTGCTTTCGCACCTGCTCGAATTGTCATTCTCGCAGTCAAGCGGGCTTATGCCATTGCACTAACCTCACGATGTCCAACCGTGATTAGCCCACCTTCGTGCTCCTCCGTTACTCTTTGGGAGGAGACCGCCCCAGTCAAACTACCCACCAGGCACTGTCCTCATCCCCGATAAGGGGACCAAGTTAGAACATCAAACATACAAGGGTGGTATTTCAAGGTCGGCTCCACAATCACTAGCGTGACTGCTTCATAGCCTCCCACCTATCCTACACATGTAGGCTCAATGTTCAGTGCCAAGCTGTAGTAAAGGTTCACGGGGTCTTTCCGTCTAGCCGCGGGTACACTGCATCTTCACAGCGATTTCAATTTCACTGAGTCTCGGGTGGAGACAGCGTGGCCATCATTACGCCATTCGTGCAGGTCGGAACTTACCCGACAAGGAATTTCGCTACCTTAGGACCGTTATAGTTACGGCCGCCGTTTACCGGGGCTTCGATCAACCGCTTCGAGTTACCTCTAACAGCATCAATTAACCTTCCGGCACCGGGCAGGCGTCACACCGTATACGTCATCTTACGATTTTGCACAGTGCTGTGTTTTTAATAAACAGTTGCAGCCACCTGGTATCTGCGACTCTCAATAGCTCCAAGAGTAAATCTCTTCACCGTCAAGAGCGTACCTTCTCCCGAAGTTACGGTACCATTTTGCCTAGTTCCTTCACCCGAGTTCTCTCAAGCGCCTTGGTATTCTCTACCCGACCACCTGTGTCGGTTTGGGGTACGATTCCTTACAATCTGAAGCTTAGAGGCTTTTCCTGGAAGCATGGCATCAATGACTTCATCACCTTAGTGACTCGACATCGTGTCTCGGCCTTAGAGGAAACCGGATTTACCTAATTTCCAAGCCTACGCACTTGAACCTGGACGACCGTCGCCAGGCCCACCTAGCCTTCTCCGTCCCCCCATCGCAATTGTAAGAAGTACGGGAATATTAACCCGTTTCCCATCGACTACGCTTTTCAGCCTCGCCTTAGGGGTCGACTTACCCTGCCCCGATTAACGTTGGACAGGAACCCTTGGTCTTCCGGCGTGGAGGTTTTTCACCCCCATTATCGTTACTCATGTCAGCATTCGCACTTCTGATACCTCCAGCAGACTTTACAATCCACCTTCAACGGCTTACAGAACGCTCCCCTACCCAATACCTTAAAAGGCATTGCCGCAGCTTCGGTTTACAACTTAGCCCCGTTACATCTTCCGCGCAGGCCGACTCGACTAGTGAGCTATTACGCTTTCTTTAAATGATGGCTGCTTCTAAGCCAACATCCTAGCTGTCTAAGCCTTCCCACATCGTTTCCCACTTAGCTGTAATTTGGGACCTTAGCTGGCGGTCTGGGTTGTTTCCCTCTCCACGACGGACGTTAGCACCCGCCGTGTGTCTCCCGGATAGTACTTACTGGTATTCGGAGTTTGCAAAGGGTTGGTAAGTCGGGATGACCCCCTAGCCTTAACAGTGCTCTACCCCCAGTAGTATTCGTCCGAGGCGCTACCTAAATAGCTTTCGGGGAGAACCAGCTATCTCCGAGTTTGATTGGCCTTTCACCCCTAGCCACAGGTCATCCGCTAATTTTTCAACATTAGTCGGTTCGGTCCTCCAGTTGATGTTACTCAACCTTCAACCTGCCCATGGCTAGATCACTCGGTTTCGGGTCTATATCCAGAGACTGGGCGCCCAGTTAAGACTCGCTTTCGCTACGGCTCCCCTAAACGGTTAACCTTGCCACTGAATATAAGTCGCTGACCCATTATACAAAAGGTACGCAGTCACCCCATAAAGAGGCTCCTACTGCTTGTACGTACACGGTTTCAGGTTCTATTTCACTCCCCTCACAGGGGTTCTTTTCGCCTTTCCCTCACGGTACTGGTTCACTATCGGTCAGTCAGGAGTATTTAGCCTTGGAGGATGGTCCCCCCATATTCAGACAGGATATCACGTGTCCCGCCTTACTCGATTTCACCACAAATACGTTAACGGTTACGGGGCTATCACCCGGTATCGCGTGCCTTTCCAGACACTTCACCTGACGCATAAATGGCTTAAGGGCTAATCCGGTTTCGCTCGCCGCTACTACCAGAATCTCGGTTGATTTCTTTTCCTCGGGGTACTTAGATGTTTCAGTTCTCCCGGTTCGCCTCTTTAACCTATGTATTCAGTTAAAGATAACTGCTTATGCAGTTGGGTTTCCCATTCGGACATCGTAGACTCAAGTGGCTCTTACTGCCTCATCTACGCTTATCGCAAGTTAGTACGTCCTTCATCGCCTCTGACTGCCAAGGCATCCACCGTGTACGCTTAGTCACTTAACCATACACCCAAAAAAGTTTTGGGTTGATGAACAAGTCACCAAGGTTGTCTGCATTTTATACATGTTGCAGACTCGATATTGCCGGACTCAATTTTGAATACTTACTACTTAAGTAAGCTTCCAAGAACACTTGAATGTGTGTTGGTTATCTCATCAATGATAGATAATTGAGAACTTTCACAAACATTCTAAAAGAATGTTTTGTCAGCTTTCCAAATTATTAAAGAGCAAAGATTCACTTTCTATAAAGAAAGAAACCATTTTTAAGAACACTTAAGTAAATGCGCTTAAAGATGGTGGAGCTATGCGGGATCGAACCGCAGACCTCCTGCGTGCAAGGCAGGCGCTCTCCCAGCTGAGCTATAGCCCCATCGTATCCAACAAGAAAAGTGGTGGGCGATACCGGGTTCGAACCAGTGACCCCCTGCTTGTAAGGCAGGTGCTCTCCCAACTGAGCTAATCGCCCACATTATTTTGATTTCCTGTGGAAGGAAATGGTGGGTCCGTACAGGATTCGAACCTGTGACAATTGATTAAAAGTCAACTGCTCTACCAACTGAGCTAACGACCCATGGTATCCCGTAGGGGAGTCGAACCCTGTTACCGCCGTGAAAGGGCGGTGTCCTAGGCCTCTAGACGAACGGGACACTAAGATACTCTTTGCTTTCTAAACCGTATCAATCTGTGTGAACACTCATCGCAATAATCTTATCGTTAAGGAGGTGATCCAGCGCCAGGTTCCCCTAGCGCTACCTTGTTACGACTTCACCCCAGTCATGAACCACAAAGTGGCAAGCGTCCCCCCGAAGGTTAAACTACCTGCTTCTTTTGCAGCCCACTCCCATGGTGTGACGGGCGGTGTGTACAAGGCCCGGGAACGTATTCACCGTAGCATTCTGATCTACGATTACTAGCGATTCCGACTTCATGGAGTCGAGTTGCAGACTCCAATCCGGACTACGACGCACTTTTTGGGATTCGCTCACTTTCGCAAGTTGGCCGCCCTCTGTATGCGCCAATTGTAGCACGTGTGTAGGACCCTACTCGTAAGGGCCATGATGACTTGACGTCGTCCCCACCTTCTCCGGTTTATCACCGGCATTCTCCCTGGAGTTCCCGACATGACTCGCTGGCAAACAAGGATAAGGGTTGCGCTCGTTGCGGGACTTAACACAACATTTCACAACACGAGCTGACGACAGCCATGCAGCACCTGTCTCAGAGTTCCCGAAGGCACCAATCCATCTCTGGAAAGTTCTCTGGATGTCAAGAGTAGGTAAGGTTCTTCGCGTTGCATCGGAATTAAACCACATGCTCCACCGCTTGTGCGGGCCCCCGTCAATTCATTTGAGTTTTAATCTTGCGACCGTACTCCCCAGGCGGTCTACTTAACGCGTTAGCTCCGAAAGCCACGGCTCAAGGCCACAACCTCCAAGTAGACATCGTTTACGGCGTGGACTACCAGGGTATCTAATCCTGTTTGCTCCCCACGCTTTCGCATCTGAGTGTCAGTATCTGTCCAGGGGGCCGCCTTCGCCACTGGTATTCCTTCAGATCTCTACGCATTTCACCGCTACACCTGAAATTCTACCCCACCTCTACAGTACTCTAGCTGCCAGTTTCAAATGCTATTCCGAGGTTAAGCCCCGGGCTTTCACATCTGACTTAACAGACCACCTGCATGCGCTTTACGCCCAGTAATTCGATTAACGCTCGCACCCTCCGTATTACCGCGGCTGCTGGCACGGAGTTAGCCGGTGCTTCTTCTGCAGCTAACGTCAAATGATGAGACTATTAATCTCAACACCTTCCTCACTGCTGAAAGTACTTTACAACCCGAAGGCCTTCTCATACACGCGGCATTGCTGCATCAGGCTTGCGGCCCATTGTGCAATATTCCCCACTGCTGCCTCCCGTAGGAGTCTGGACCGTGTCTCAGTTTCCAGTGTGGCTGATCATCCTCTCAGACCAGCTAGAGATCTGTCGCCTTGGTGAGCTTCTTACCTCACCAACTAGATTAATCTCACCTGGGCATATCCTGACGCGAGAGGCCCGAAGGTCCCCCCTCTTTGAGCCGAGCTATTATGCGGTATAGCACTCGTTTCCAATGGTTATCCCCCACATCAGGGCAATTTCCCAGGCATTACTCACCCCGTCCGCCGCTCGACGCGTTAACGTCCCCCGAAGGTTCAGTTAACTCGTTTCCGCTCGACTTGCATGTGTTAGGCCTGCCGCCAGCGTTCAACTCTGAGCCATGATCAAACTCTTCAATTAAAGTTTTTTGTGGCTCAATGAATACTGAATAAATGACTGTGCCAAGAACCGAAGTCTTGATTGGTCACTCAGTTCATTGAAACCAATTGGAACCGAAGTTTCTCATTTGATTATCATCAACGAGTGCCCACACAGATGATAGGTTTAAATTGTTAAAGAGCTCGCTTTCAGATTTCATTCTCAAAGCGGACGGACATTCTAGCGACTTAAAGTTTCAGTGTCAAACCACTTTTTTCATAAATTTTTTCATCAATTTGATGAACCTTGAATGCCCTACTGATAAACGAAGACTTTGTTGCATCCCCGTGTCAGTGAGGGCTAGCATTATAGGTAAGCGAAGAAAAATGGCAATAGTTTTTTTTGCCATTTTTTCTATGTTTCTTACTGTTCGGATAAAAAAGAGACAAAAAGGGTCAAATTAGATGGTTTTGTTTACATTCTTTAAATCTATTAGCAAATAATTTCA